>NZ_AQOJ01000009.1:0-1264 GCF_000364685.1 Xanthomonas sp. SHU 166 | reverse complement strand
CCTGATCGACGTGGTGATGATCTCCAACCTGCTGGTGATGGTGATCGTCGGCGGCTACGAGACCTTCGTGTCGCGGCTGGGCCTGGAAGGCCATCCGGACCAGCCGGAGTGGCTGAGCCACGTCAACGCCAGCGTGCTCAAGGTCAAGCTGGCGCTGTCGATCATCGGCATCTCCTCGATCCACCTGCTCAAGACCTTCATCGCGGTCGGCGCGCTCGGCGGCATGCCGATGTGCTCGCCGGAACAGCTGGCCAGCGCCGTGGGGACGGTGGACCTGAAGAGCTGCGCGACGCTGACCGCCACCGGCGTGCTGTGGCAGACCATCATCCATGGCATCTTCATCCTGTCGGCGATCGGCATCGCCTGGACCGACCGGATCATGTCCGCGTCCGCGCCGGCGCGGCCGGCGCATTGACCGGCGCGCGCCGCGTCACGCTTTTTGCCGCATGGCAGCGGCTGCCACGCACGCAGCGGCCGCGGATGCTAGATTGACCGATGGGGTGCGCTGGCGGCATGGGGGCCGCAGCACCGCGAACGCACCGCCGTCGCATCGTTGATTGCCAACACCGGGGATTCAGGGGGACGCATGTCGCAACTCACCACACTCGCCAAGGCGCGCCGGGTCGCGCCGATCCTGTTGCTGGCCGCGCTGGCGGCCTGCTCCAAGCAGGAAGAGGCCGCACCACCCAGCGCGGCACCGGCTACCGCCGCGGCCAACGCACCGGCGCAGCCGGCGGTCTCGGCCAAGGTGCAGTCGATGGGCACCGAACAGTTGCACGACTCGGCCAGCCAGGCGCTGCGCGAGAACCGCATGTACGCACCGGCCGGCAACAACGCGGTCGAGTACTACCTGGCGTTGCGCGACAAGCAGCCGGACGACGCCGGGGTCAAGAGCGCGCTGACCGACCTGATGCCGTACACGCTGATCGCCGCCGAACAGAGCATCAACCGCGAGGACTTCCCGGAAGCCCAGCGCCTGATCGGCCTGATCGAGAAGATGGATCCGCAGGCGCCGGCGCTGCCGCGGCTCAAGCAGGGCGTGAGCAAGGGCATGGAGGCCGTGGCCCAGCGCAGCCAGGACGAGACCGAGAAGGCCAAGAAGGACGCCGAGCAGAAGGCCAAGCTGGCGGCCGAGCAGCAGAAGCAGGCGCAACAGCAGGCCAGCGAGGCGCAGGCGGCGCAGCAGATCGCCGCACAGCAGGAGGCCGCGCGCCGCGAGAGCGCACGCCAGGAGGCCGAACGCCAGGCCGCCGCGCGCCCCGCC
>NZ_AQOJ01000008.1:0-6790 GCF_000364685.1 Xanthomonas sp. SHU 166 | reverse complement strand
CGAGCACGATCAGCATGATCTGCTGCTCGCCCAGGCTCGGCGCCTCGTGGATCAGGTGCCACAGCTCCTTGCCGAACAGGAACACGTAGACGCCCTGGGCCACGATCAGTCCCAGGTACAGCGGCAACTGCAGCCAGCGCGAGGCGAAGATCAGGTTGGACAGGGGATGCAGGCGGGGCCGCTCTGGAGTCATGGCGTGGTCTGGAATGCTGCGTTGCGGGAGCGGCCAGGGTACCCGGCCGGCGATGACGCTGCCAAGCCGGGCGCCGCCGCTACACTCGGGCTACCCTTCCAGGAGCGCCGTCATGATCGATCTGTACTACTGGCCCACCCCCAATGGGCACAAGGTCACCCTGTTCCTCGAGGAAGCCGGGCTGGACTACACGCTCAAGCCGGTCAACATCGGCGCCGGCGAGCAGTTCGCGCCCGACTTCCTGGCGATCTCGCCGAACAACAAGATGCCGGCCATCGTCGACCATGCCCCGGCCGACGGCGGCGCGCCGCAGAGCGTGTTCGAATCCGGC
This sequence comes from Xanthomonas sp. SHU 166, assembly GCF_000364685.1. Taxonomy (NCBI): domain Bacteria; kingdom Pseudomonadati; phylum Pseudomonadota; class Gammaproteobacteria; order Lysobacterales; family Lysobacteraceae; genus Xanthomonas; species Xanthomonas sp. SHU 166. Next base: position 6,266 of record NZ_AQOJ01000008.1, on the reverse strand, counting down.
GCGATCCTGCTGTATCTGGCCGAGAAGACCGGCCGCTTCCTCCCGGCCGATCCGCGCGGGCGCGTGCTCGCGCTGGAATGGCTGTTCTGGCAGATGGCCGGGCTCGGCCCGATGACCGGGCAGATGGGCCACTTCAACGTCTACGCGCCGGAGAAGATCGGCTATGCGATCGAACGCTACGGCAACGAGGTGCGGCGCCTGCACGGGGTGCTGGACAAGCGTCTGGCGCACAGCGCCTACCTGGCCGGCGACGACTACGGCATCGCCGACATGGCCAGCTACCCGTGGATCGAGGTGTACAACGGCCTGACCCCCGACTACGCCGCCTTCCCGCACCTCAAGCGCTGGCACGAGGCCATCGCCGCGCGCCCGGCCACCCAGCGCGCCTACGCCTTGAAGGAGCAGGTGAACCCGAACGCGGGCAAGCCGCTCAGCGACGCCGAGCGCAAGCACCTGTTCGGGCAGCGCTGAGCCGGCGCGCTTCTCAAATCCCGGGCGCACGCGCATCATCCGTGCGCTCGGTGCTCCATCAGGAACCTTCATGCGCTCTCTGTTCGCCGCTCTCGCCCTCATGCTCGCCACCCCCATCGTTCCCGCCCACGCCGAGAAACTGACCCTGGAGGCCATCACCGGCAGCAAGCCGCTGTCCGGGCCGACCCTGATGAAGCCCAAGGTGGCGCCGGACGGCTCGCGGGTGACCTTCCTGCGCGGCAAGGACAGCGACCGCAACCAGCTGGACCTGTGGGAGTACGACATCGCCAGCGGGCAGACCCGCATGCTGGTGGATTCCAAGCTGGTGCTGCCCGGCACCGAGACCCTGAGCGACGAGGAGAAGGCGCGCCGCGAGCGCCAGCGCATCGCCGCCTACACCGGCATCGTCGAGTACCAGTGGGCGCCGGACGCGCATGCGCTGCTGTTCCCGCTCGGCGGCGAGCTGTACCTGTACGACCTGCGCAAGAGCGGCAGCGCCGCGGTGCGCAAGCTCACCCACGGCGAAGGCTTCGTCACCGATCCCAAGATCTCGCCCAAGGGCGGCTACGTCAGCTTCGTGCGCGGGCGCAACCTGTGGGTGATCGACCTGGCCAGCGGCCAGCAGCACCAGCTCACCCGCGACGGCAGCGAGACCATCGGCAACGGTGTGGCCGAGTTCGTCGCCGACGAGGAAATGGACCGCCACACCGGCTACTGGTGGGCGCCGGACGATTCGGCGATCGCCTTCGCGCGCATCGACGAAACCGAGGTGCCGGTGCAGAAGCGCCCGGAGGTCTACGCCGACCACACCGAGGTGGTGGAGCAGCGCTATCCGCAGGCCGGCCAGCCCAACGTCAAGATCCAGCTCGGCACGATCGCGCCGCGTGCCGGCGCGCAGCCGCAGTGGATCGACCTGGGCAAGAACCCGGACATCTACCTGGCGCGGGTGGACTGGCGCGATCCGCAACGGCTGACCTTCCAGCGCCAGTCGCGCGACCAGAAGCGCCTGGAGCTGATCGAGGCGACCCTGGCCACCGGCAAGCAGCGTGTGCTGATCACCGAGACCAGCCCGACCTGGGTGCCGCTCACCTACGACCTGCACTTCCTCAAGGACGGACGTTTCGTCTGGGGCTCGGAGCGCAGCGGCTACGAACACCTGTACCTGGCTTCGGAAGACGGCCGCACGCTGCGCCCGCTGACCCAGGGCGAGTGGGTGGTGGACGAACTGCTCGCGGTGGACGAGGCGGCCGGCAAGGTCTATTTCTCCGCGACCAAGGCGTCGCCGACGCAGACGCAGATTTACGCGGTGCCGCTGGCCGGCGGTGCCATCGCGCAGCTGTCCAAGCCCAATGGCACGCATGTCGCCAGCTTCGCCAAGAACGCCAGCGTGTATGTCGACAGTTGGTCCAACACCACCACGCCGCCGCAGATCGAGCTGTTCCGCGCCACTGGCGAAAAGATCGCCACCCTGCTGGTCAACGACCTGGCCGATCCGCAACACCCGTATGCGGCCTACCGCGAGGCGCAGCGTCCGGTCGAGTTCGGCACCCTGACCGCCGCCGACGGCAAGACCCAGCTGCACTACCGGCTGATGAAGCCGGACGGGTTCGACCCGGGCAAGCGCTACCCGGTGGTGGTCTATGTGTACGGCGGTCCGGCCGCGCAGACCGTGGTCGACGGCTGGCCCGGCCGCGGCGATGCACTGTTCGACCAGTACCTGGCGCAGCACGGCTATGTGGTGTTCTCGCTGGACAACCGCGGCACGCCGCGCCGCGGCCGCGATTTCGGTGGTGCGCTGTACCAGCACCAGGGCACCGTGGAAGTGGACGACCAGTTGCGCGGCGTGGCCTGGCTGAAGGCGCAGCCGTGGGTGGATGCGGCGCGCATCGGCGTGTACGGCTGGTCCAACGGCGGCTACATGACCCTGATGCTGCTGGCCAAGCACAGTGAGGCCTATGCCTGCGGCGCCGCCGGCGCGCCGGTGACCGACTGGGGCCTGTACGACAGCCACTACACCGAGCGCTACATGAACCTGCCCAAGGCCAATCCCGATGGCTACCGCGACAGCCGCGTGGCCGCGCACCTGGACGGGCTGACCTCGCAACTGCTGCTGCTGCACGGCATGGCCGACGACAACGTGCTGTTCACCAATTCCACCTCGCTGATGAGCGAACTGCAGAAGCGCGGCAAGCTGTTCGAGCTGATGACCTATCCGGGCGCCAAGCACGGCCTGTCCGGCAGCAACGCGCTGCACCGCTATCGCACCACCGAAGCCTTCCTGGCGCGCTGCCTCAAGCCCTGAGTGCGCCGTTCCGCTTCCACCTTCCCGCTTCCGCACGACAAGGAGTGACGTCATGTCGAGTCCGCCACCGCTGCCCGGCACGCCCGGTCCCACCTCCACCACGGCGCTGCCACCGGCCAAGCGCGGCTGGTGGGCACGGCACTGGAAGTGGGCGGTGCCGCTGATCGTGCTGGTGCTCGGCGCCCTGCTGCTGGCGTCGATCGCGGTGTTCGTGCTCGGCATCGCGCGCGTCACCAAGTCGTCCGAGCCGTACCGGGTCGGTGTGATGGCCGCGCAACACGACCCGCGCGTGGCGGCTGCGCTGGGCGCGCCGATCAAGGACGGCATCATGCCCAGCGGCAGCTTCAACAGCAGCGGCGGCGGCAGTGGCAATGCCGAGCTGAGCGTGTCGCTGCATGGCAGCCGCGCCAACGGCACCCTGTACATCGAAGCCGAGCGCCACGCGGGCGAGTGGCACTACACCACCTTGCAGGTGTTGCCGGATGCGGGTGAAGCGATCCCGCTGCTCGATGCGCTCGGGCAGGACGCCGAGGACGAGGACGAAGAGGCGGACGGGATGTCGGTCGAGGCGCCGCCGGTGCCTGCCACAGATGTCGACGACAGTGCCACGCCGGCAGAGGTCGACGCGACGAAGTAAGCAGCGGCGAACGATCTGCCGCCCACCGCACCGCGTGGTGCGTGGGTGGCGCCATGGGATGCGCGATCGCACCGCCATGTCCTGCAATCGCGCGCCTCTGCTGCCGGCACAGCATGTGCGCGACCGCGGCGGCGTAGTCTTCACCCGTATGCTGCACCGCGGCGTGGCGGCGGCCATGACCTCCGGCAGATGGCCGAGTTGGCACGCGCCGCGTACGGTCCTGACATCATTCTGTCGGAGCTGTGCCATGAAGCCACGTGTCCTCGCCATCGCCCTGACCCTGGCACTGGCGGCGCCTTTGCCGTTTTCGGCGATGGACGCGGCGGCCGCACCGGCGGCCGCATCCGCCACGCGCGCGCCGGCCTGGGTGGAGCGCAGCAATGCGTTCGCGCAGATCCTGCTGCAGGCGCAGGCGCCGTTCCAGGCCGAGGAAGTGAGCTTCTTCGGCGTGCCGGGATTCGACGACCAGGTCTCCGATTTCGGTCCCGACAACGCGCGGCGTTTCCGCGAGGCGACCGCTGCCGCGCGCCGCACGCTGCAGGAAAAACTGCAGGTGGAGCGCGATCCGAACGTGCGCCAGGATCTGGCGATCCTGATCCATGCCGCCGACCAGTCCATCGAGGGCAGCACGCTCAACGAGCGTTTCTTGCTGCCATGGACCGACGCGCCGCAGCACGTGTTCGGCGGCATCAACAACCTGTTGTCCGAGCAGGTGCCGGCGGCGCGCCGCGCCAAGGCGCTGCTGCGGCTGCAGCGCTACGTCGGCCTGGCGCCGGGCAGCACCTCGATCCTGCTGCTGGCGCGGCAACGCTACGAAGAAAAGCGCGCCGACGGCAACCTCCTGCAGCCGACCAGGCGCGAGGTCGAGCAGGCCTTGAGCAACGTCGATACCTACGCCAAGGGCATTCGCGCGCTGTTCGCCGAGTACAAGATCACCGGCGCGGAGGCGGCGCTGGCGGCGCTGGACAAGCAGTTTCAGGACTACGCCACGTGGACGCGCACGGTGGTGCTGCCGCAGGCGCGCGAGGATGCGCGCCTGCCGCCCGAGCTGTATGCGTTCCAGCTCAAGCAGGTCGGCATCGACATCGCACCGCAGGTGCTGATGCAGCGCGCGCAGCTGGAATTCATGGAAACCCGCGCGGCGATGCAGCAGCTGGCGCCGCAGGTGGCCGCGGCCAAGGGCCTGCGCGGCGACGATGCCCGCGACTACCGCACGGTGCTGCGCGCGCTCAAGCGCGACACCATCCCCGACGACAAGCTCGAAGCCCACTACCGCAGCGTCATCGACCGCATCGATCCGATCATCCGCCAGCAGCGCATCGTCGACGTGCCGCAGCGGCCGATGCAGATGCGTCTGGGCTCGCCGGCGGAAAGCGCCGCGCAACCGGCGCCGCATTTCCGCCCGGCGCCGCTGGTCGGCAACACCGGCGAGCAGGGCACCTTCGTGCTGCCGCTGGGCAATCCGGACAGCGCCGGCAAGGGCGAGCACTACGACGATTTCAATTTCGGTGCGGCGGCATGGACGCTGAGCGCGCACGAGGGCCGACCCGGCCACGAACTGCAGTTCACTGCCATGGTCGAGCGCGGCGTGTCGCTGGCGCGCAGCCTGTTCGCGTTCAACTCGGTCAACGTCGAAGGCTGGGCGCTGTACGCCGAGGCTGAGATGGTGCCGTACGAGCCGCTGGACGGACAGTTGATCGCCTTGCAGTTCCGCCTGCTGCGCGCAGCGCGTGCCATGCTCGACCCGATGCTCAATCTCGGCCTGATCGACCGCGAGCGTGCGCGCCTGGTGCTGGAGAACGACGTCGGCCTGTCGCCGGCGATGGCCCGGCAGGAACTGGACCGCTACATGGTTCGCGCGCCCGGCCAGGCCGGCAGCTACTTCTACGGCTACAGCCGCATCCTGGAACTGCGCATGCGCACCGAACTGGCGCTGGGCGCCAGGTTCGACCGGCTGAAGTTCAACAACTTCCTGCTGGACCAGGGGCTGTTGCCCCCGGACCAACTGGCCGCGGCGGTGGACGAGGAGTTCGTGCCGTCGCAGCGCAAGTGAGGCGTTGTCGGGCTGAACCCTTGATGGTTGGACGCCGCTCTCAGTGATTTCCTGGAACGGTTTCTGGCCGCTGCCGTCCCGTCCAGTCGCTGGCCTTGCCGCCGCCGACGTGGCAGATGCGCTGGCGTTCCCACCATGCGTTGTACGCAATGACGGACCACCCTTTGCAGTATTTGGTGCCGACGACCGTGGGGTAGGGACAGTAGGGGGCAATCGGCGCCCATCCGCTGCCGGTACCTACGGGTCTCCAATGTCGGTCGGGTGGTTTGCAACCTTGCGTACAGAACACGAACGGGTCGTTGGAACGGCAAGACAGGTTTTCATAGGCTTCCTCCGCACCAGCGACGCCCTGCAGCCCAAGGAACGCAACCAGAATCCAGATCAACTTCTTCATCGCACTTCCCTCTGTCGAAAGCGGTCCATCCCAGACGTTCGGACCAAACGTGTCACTGCGTGGCGAGCGGCATCCCGAACCCGCACCCTTGAAGGGGTCCGGTCGATTCTGCCTGCAAATAGCTTAGCAAGGGTTTCAGCGGCGGAGGGTGCTCGCTGTCGGGCCAATCCGCTGGCCCGGGGGACCCGGACGATTCGTTTCGGGGGAGCGGTGCATGTGCCAGAGCCGGCGCATCGACAGGGCAGGTCAGCGGTTGCCGACCGGCCTGACTCGATTCAGCGAGCGGGGGGCGGCGCAGGTTGCGGTCCAGCTGCCGCTGGCGCCTGCGCCCCCGGCGGTACCCAGATCGCCATGCCCGCGGCGCGCTTCTGCGTCGTGGGGATGCCGATGCCCAGGCCGCCGCCGACGT
>NZ_AQOJ01000007.1:0-6309 GCF_000364685.1 Xanthomonas sp. SHU 166 | reverse complement strand
TGGCTGGCCGCTGGCGCCGCCGGCCGCGCAAAGCAGCGCTGCCAGCAGGCCGGGCCAGGGCCGGATCATGCGGAAGGGCCGCTGGCGCGGTCGACCACGTCGCGCTTCTCGTAGGCGTTGACGATGCGCGCCACCAGCGGATGCCGGACCACGTCGCGCGCCTCGAAGAAGGTGAAGCTGACTCCGTCCACCTCGTGCAGCACCTCGACGGCATCGCGCAGGCCGGACTTGACGTGCTTGGGCAGGTCGATCTGGGTCAGGTCGCCGGTGACCACCGCGGTGCTGCCGAAGCCGAGCCGGGTCAGGAACATCTTCATCTGCTCGATGGTGGTGTTCTGCGCCTCGTCCAGGATCACGTAGGCGTCGTTGAGGGTGCGTCCGCGCATGTACGCCAGCGGCGCGATCTCGATGACGTTCTTCTCCAGCAGCTTGACCACCTTCTCCACGCCCAGCATCTCGTACAGCGCGTCGTACAGCGGGCGCAGGTAGGGGTCGACCTTCTGGGTGAGGTCGCCGGGCAGGAAGCCCAGCTTCTCGCCGGCCTCCACCGCCGGGCGCACCAGGATCAGGCGCTGCACCCGCGATTCGTTCAGCGCTTCCACCGCGCTGGCCACGGCCAGGAAGGTCTTGCCGGTGCCGGCCGGGCCGATGCCGAAGTTGATGTCGTGGGTGGCGATCTGGTGCAGGTACTTGGCCTGGTTGGCGCCGCGGCCGCGCACCGTGCCGCGCCTGACCTTGATCGCCACGTCCTGCGGCTGGTACGCGCGCTGCGTCACCTGGTCGACGTTGGACTGGTTGAGCCGCAGGTGGATTTCCTGGTCGTCGAAGGCGACGTGGTCGGCCTCGACGTACAGCGCCTGCAGCAGCCGCTCGGCCGCCGCCACCGCCTGCTCCGGCCCGGTCACCCGGTACACGTTGCCGCGGTTGGAGATCTCCACGCCCAGGCGCAGTTCGATCTGTCGCAGGTGCGCATCGAACGGGCCGGCCAGGTTGGCCAGGCGCTCGGTGTCGGCGGGATCCAGGGTGAAGTCGCGTTGCGCGGGGGTGGTCATGGCGGGCGCGCGCCGCCGGCGGCGACGTCGAAAAAAAGAGGGCCGCAAAGGGTAGCGCGCGGCGCGTAGCCGGGCCAGTGAAGGGCGCGCGGCGGCGACGTCGGCGTCGGCCCGCCGGTGCGGTCGAGGTACGCCTTCCGGATCTGCAGGCGCACGTGCCCCGCCACCGCCCCGACCTGCGCGTCGCGGCGATGGCAACGTTGTCCACAATGCATGTGGATCGATTGTCCAAAAGCCTGTGGACAACCCAGCGAAGGCCTTGCCACGCAAGGCGCCGCCCTGTGGTGGCGAAAAAATCGCACCCGTGCGGCCGGCGATGCATCCGTGGCAACGGCGTTCGTCTTTTCCGGGATCGGTTATGACGTGCCTTGGCGGCGATCACCATCGCCAGCGCCGTCTAAACGCCGCGCGTCGCGCGCCTGCATCCAGGCGTCCGCAATCGCGCGTGCACCGGAGGGGTCGTCCAGCACCAGGATCAGGTGCCCGTGGTGGTCGCTGTACTGCACGGCGATGTTGATGCCGGCGGCGCCGAGCATGCCGGTCAGCAGGCCGAGCTGTCCCGGCGTGTCCTGGTCCAGGCGCAGGCTCACCACCGGGTGTTCGGCGGCCACGTGGAAACCGTGCGCGCGCAAGGTCTCGCTTGCCGGTGCGGCGGCATCGAACAGGAAGTGCGCGATCGCGCGCCCGTCCACGCGCCACACGCCGCCGCCTTCGATGCTGATGCCGGCCGCGCCGAGTGCCTGGGCCATGGCGGACAGGGCGCCGGGGCGGTCTTCGAGGTGGATTTCGACGTCCTTCATCGTGCGGCCTCCGGCGGCTCGCCCGGGCGCACGATCGTCGCCTCGCAACGCACCGGCATGGCGCAGCTGTTGGCGATGAAGCACTGCGCGTGGGCCTGTGCGTGCAAGGCCTGTGCGCGGTGCGCGTCGCTGTCCGCCGCGATGGTCACGCGCGGCGCCAGCGCCACCTCGCGAAAGCGTCCGCCGTGGCCGGGGCGCATCTCCAGCCAGCCCTGGGCCTGGTCCTCGTAGGCCAGCACCTGGATGCCGCCATGCGCGCACAGGGCCAGGTAGGTGAGCATGTGGCAGGCGGCGAGAGCGCCGACGAACAGATCTTCCGGATTGTGCAGCGCCGGGTCGCCGAGGAAGAGCGGGTCGGCGCTGCCTGGCAGTGCCGCCTTGCCGGGAATCTGCAGCGTGTAGTCGCGGCCATAGTGGCTGTAGTCGGCGGTGCCGTTGCCGCGGTTGCCGGTCCAGCGCAACTGCGAAGCGTAGTGGTGCAGCGTGTCGGTCATGCGTCTGCCTCGTGTGGGGAGCAGGCAAGGTAGGCGCCAGCGTGGCGGCATGCTTCGTCTAGAATCGAAGCATGAGCGAAGACACCCTGCTTGCACGTGCCGCCTTTCTGCTCGGCGACCCGGCGCGCAGTCGCATGCTGGCGGCGTTGATGAGCGGACAGGCGCGCACTGCCAGCGAACTGGCGCTGGACGGCGCGGTGGCGCCGTCGACTGCGAGCCGGCACTTGTCGCAACTGGTCGACGCCGGCTTGCTCGCGGTGGCCCGCCAAGGGCGACACCGCTATTTCCGTCTGGCCGGCGCAGACGTCGCCGCGGCGGTCGAGGCGATGATGGGACTGGCGCCGCCGCCGATGACGCGGCGGGTGGGCCCGGCGGATCCCGCCTTGCGCCGGGCGCGGGTGTGCTACGATCACCTCGCTGGCGAACTGGCGATCCGCTGGCGTCAGCAGATGGAAGCGCGTGGGCACCTGCTGTGCAGCGACGGCATGGTCCTGAGCGCATCCGGTGCCGCCTGGTGCGCGGCGATCGGCATCGATGTGGCGGCGCTGCGTGCGTCGCGGCGGCCGCTGTGCCGGCCGTGCCTGGACTGGAGCGAGCGCCGCGACCATGTCGCCGGTGCGCTGGGCAGCGCCGTGCTCCGGTATCTCCTCGACACCGGCCTGGCCCGGCGCGTGCCGGATTCGCGGGTGGTGCAGATCGGCCCGCGCGGCGAGCGCTTCCTCAGCGCGCTTGACTAGCGCGCGCCCGGCGCCGCTCAGGCCGCGGCGTCGTCCTCGGCCAGGTGCAGGCGGCCGCGCAGCGAATTGCTCAGCGCCTCGGTGATCGTCACCTCGACGAACTGGCCGATCAGGCGCGGATGGCCGGGGAAGTTCACCGAGCGCATGTTCTCGGTCTTGCCGGTCAGCTCGGCCGGGTTCTTCTTCGACGGCCCTTCCACCAGCACGGTCTGCACGCTGCCGATCATGCTCTGCGAGATCTGCTGCGCATGCGCGTTGATGTGCGCCTGCAGCCGCGCCAGCCGCGCATGCTTGACCGCCTCGGGCGTGTCGTCTTCCAGGTCGGCGGCGGGCGTGCCCGGGCGCCGCGAATAGATGAAGGAGAAGCTCTGGTCGAAGCCCACGTCCTCGATCAGCTTCATGGTCTTGTCGAAGTCGGCGTCGCTCTCGCCGGGAAAACCGACGATGAAGTCCGAGCTGATCGAGATGTCCGGACGCACCGCGCGCAGCTTGCGGATCTTCTGCTTGAACTCCAGCGCGGTGTAGCCGCGCTTCATCGCGCTGAGGATGCGGTCGCTGCCGGCCTGCACCGGCAGGTGCAGGTAGTTGGCCAGCTGCGGCACGTCGCGGTAGGCCTCCACCAGCGAGTCGCTGAATTCCAGCGGATGCGAGGTGGTGAAGCGGATGCGGCCGATCCCCTCGATCTGCGCGATGCTGCGGATCAGCAGGCCCAGGTCGGCATGCTGCGTCTCCTCGCCGGCCTCGGCGTCGGCGTAGGGGCCGCGGTAGGCGTTGACGTTCTGGCCGAGCAGGTTGATCTCGCGCACGCCTTGCGCGGCCAGTTGCGCGACTTCCACCAGCACGTCCTCGAACGGGCGGCTGATCTCCTCGCCGCGGGTGTAGGGCACCACGCAGAACGAGCAGTATTTGGAGCAGCCTTCCATGATCGACACGAAGGCCGATGGGCCTTCGGCACGCGGTTCCGGCAGGCGGTCGAACTTCTCGACCTCGGGGAAGCTGATGTCCACCTGCGACTTGCCCGATTCGCGCCGCGCGCGGATCAGCTCCGGCAGCCGGTGCAGGGTCTGCGGACCGAACACCAAGTCCACGTAGGGCGCGCGCTTGACGATGGCTTCGCCTTCCTGCGAGGCGACGCAGCCGCCGACGCCGATGATCACCGGCTTGCCGCCGGCCTTCAGCGCCTTCCAGCGGCCGAGCTGGCTGAACACCTTTTCCTGCGCCTTCTCGCGGATCGAGCAGGTGTTGACCAGGACCACGTCCGCTTCTTCGGGGTTGTCGGTCAGCTCCAGGCCTTCGGACGCGGCGAGTACGTCGGCCATCTTGGCCGAGTCGTACTCGTTCATCTGGCAACCGTGGGTCTTGATGTACAGCTTGCCGCGCACCGGCGCGGGTGCGGCGGCGGTGCCGGCGGAGGGCAGGGGATGCAGGACGGTCCCGGGCATGGCGCTTAATCCAGGCGGGTGGAAAGGAAGCCGGCTAGTTTACCCGTGCCGGCGCGCGGGCGCAGGTCCAAGCGTGGCCGACAAAACGACTGCGCAGCCGCCAGGCGGGCGCGGACGGTGCTCGGAATCCTCATGTACCACTCGTACACTGCGGTTCCTCCGCGCCGTCCGCACCCACCTGGCGACTGCTCGCTACGTTTCGTTCGCCACTCTTAAGTCCACGTCTTCAAGGATTGGGGAGATCTTGTTCATGCGAACCATGCTGCTTCGAGCTGCAGTGTTGTCGTGCGCGCTGGGTGGTGCCGGGTACGCCCAGGCCCAGGTGGTCATCAGCCAGGTCTATGGCGGTGGCGGCAACAGCGGCGCCACCTACAAAAGCGATTTCGTCGAATTGCACAACAACGGCAGCGAGGCGGTGAGCCTGGCCGGCTGGTCGGTGCAGTACGCCTCGGCCGCCGGCAGCAGCTGGCAGGTCACCACGCTCAGCGGCAGCATCGCGCCGGGCGGCTACTACCTGGTCAAGCAGGCCGACGGCAGCGGCGGCAGCACCGCGCTGCCCACGCCCGACGCCACCGGCACCATCGCCATGAGCGGCAGCGCCGGCAAGATCGCGCTGAGCAAGAGCAGCGCCGCGCTGAGCGGCGCCTGCCCGGCCGGCAACGCCGACTTCGTCGGCTACGGCAGCAGCGCCAGCTGCGCCGAGGGCAGCGCCCCGACCGCCGCGCCCAGCAACACCCTGGCGGTGCTGCGCGGCAACGGCGGCTGCACCGACAGCGACAACAACAACGCCGACTTCGCCACCGGCGCGCCGACCCCGCGCAACAGCGCCGCGCCGGTCAGCCTGTGCGGCGGCGGCAACCAGCCGGTGGCCAGCGTGGCCAACGTCAGCCGCGCCGAAGGCGACAGCGGCAGCAGCGCATTCGTGTTCACGGTGACGCTGAGCCAGCCGGCCGGTAGCGCCGGTGTGACTTTCACCGTCGCCACCCGCGACGGCACCGCCACTGCCGGCAGCGACTACCAGGCACTGGCCGCGACCCAGGTGACCATCCCGGCCGGCGAAAGCAGCGCCGAGGTGCGCGTGCTGGTCAACGGCGACACCAGCAACGAACCCGACGAGACCTTCTACCTCGACATCACCGGCGTCAGCGGTGCGCTGCCGTCCACGCTGACCGCCAGCGGGGTGATCCTCAACGACGACTTCAACCTGGTGCCGATCCACAGCATCCAGGGCAGCGGCGCGCGCTCGCCGCTGGTCGGCCAGGTGGTCGCCACCAGCGGCATCGTCACCGCGCGGCGCAGCGCCGGCTTCTTCCTGCAGACGCCCGACGCCCAGGCCGACGCCGACCCGCTCACCTCCGAGGGCATCTACGTCTACACCGGCAGTGCGCCGCCGGCCGAGGCCGCGGTGGGCAATTCGGTGCGGGTGCAGGCCACGGTGGTCGAATACGTGCCCAGCACCGACCCCAGCCAGCCGCCGCTGACCGAACTGACCTCGCCGACGGTGCTGCTGCAGTCCACCGGCAATCCGCTGCCGGCCGCGGTCGAGCTGACCACCCGTTTCCCCGACCCGAACGGCGCCTACGACCAGCTCGAGCGCCTGGAAGGCATGCGCGTCACCGTGCCCAGCCTGACCGTCAACACGCCGACCCTGGGCAACGTCAACGAGACCAACGCCAGCGCCACCAGCAATGGCGTGTTCCATGCCGTGGTCACCGGCCTGCCGCGCGCCTGGCGCACCGCCGGCGTGCAGCAGCCCGACGCGCTGCCGGCCGGCTCGCCGGCCG
>NZ_AQOJ01000006.1:0-51823 GCF_000364685.1 Xanthomonas sp. SHU 166 | reverse complement strand
CGGCCCAGCACGGCCGCCGCGGCCTGCTGGCGAGCCTGCACGGCGAGCTGGCCGCCTCGCGCGTGCGCGTGTCCGGCCTGCAGCCGGGGCCGATGCGCACCGCTTTGCGCGCCCGTGCCTACACCCATCAAGAAGACCGCGACGCGGTCGATCCGGCGCGCTACGCCGGCGCCTGCGTCGACCTGCTGTCGCCCGCCGGCGCCGCGCACCGCGGCGCAATCTGGAATCCCCTGGCATGACCATCCTGTCGGCAGCGCTGCTGCTGTTCCTGATCCTCGACCCGCTGGGCAACATCCCGGTATTCCTCAGCGTGCTCAAGCCGCTGCCGGCGCGGCGCCAGCGCGTCGTGCTGGCGCGCGAACTGCTGATCGCGCTGGGCGTGCTGATGGGCTTCCTGTGGGGCGGCAAGTACGCCCTGGAAGTGATGCACCTGCGTCAGGAGTCGGTGGCGATCGCCGGCGGCATCGTGCTGTTCCTGATCGGCATCCGCATGATCTTCCCGCGCCCGGAAGGGCTGATGGGCGAAATTCCCGACGGCGAGCCCTTCATCGTGCCGCTGGCCATCCCGCTGGTCGCCGGCCCCTCCGGCATGGCCGCGGTGATGCTGATGGGCAGCAACGAGCCGACCCGGCTGGGCGAGTGGAGCCTGGCGCTGATCCTGGCCTGGCTGGCGACCTCGGCCCTGCTGTTCTCCGGCACGCTGCTGTACAAGCTGCTCGGCATGCGCGTCCTGACCGCGGTCGAGCGGCTGATGGGCATGCTGCTGGTGGCGATCTCGGTGCAGATGTTCCTGGACGGGCTCAGCGCCTATCTGAAGCTGCCGGTCGCCGGCTGAGGTTGCATCGCGGCCGAGTCGGGGGCGCCGTGGGGACGGCGCGCTGGCCTCGGGCGGGCCTCGCTTCGAGCACGCCAGGCTGCTTGCTGGACCCCTTCAGGCGGCACGGGGAGGGGTGACGTGGCCGGCGGCGGTCCCGTACGGCCTTCCGTGCCTGTCCCGGCGTTGTCGCCGAAGCCCGCCAGGACTGGGATCGACGTCTTCTGATGTCCGCTTGTGCCGCGCTGTCACGGTTTGGCAACAAATTGGCCCTATGGTGTTAAACTCATGTTAACCCTTGCGGGGAATCGGCAAGGGTGACCAGCCCCCTCATTCCGCGGCCGTGCGTCCGTATCCCGCACGGCCTGCCATGCGCATTTCGTCAAACTCCATCGAGGCTATTGCAATGATTCAACCCCGTCTGCGGATGTCCAAGCTCACTCTGGGCCTCGTTGCGGCGCTGGCCGCGGCGCCGGCGTTCGCCCAGAGCACCTCCGCCGGTGTCGGCGGCCTGGTCACCCACAATGGCCAGCCTGTCGCGGGCGCCGAAGTGACCATTACCCATGTCGAATCGGGCACGGTTAGTCGCGCCACCACCGATGCGAGCGGCCGCTATAACGCACGCGGCCTGCGTGTCGGCGGTCCGTACAACGTCACCATCACCAAGCCGGGCGAGGGCACCCAGACCCAGGAAGGTATCTATCTGGGCCTGGACCAGGTCGCCAGCGTCGACGCGCAGCTGACCGGCGACGTCGCCACCCTGGAGTCGATGCAGGTCACCGCCACTCGCGGCGCCGAGGCATTCACCCCCGATAACAAGGGCGTGGCGACCAACCTGTCGCGCGGCGATCTTGATCGTACGCCGATGCCGGATCGCTCGATCCAGAACGTGGTGCGTTCCGATCCCCGCGTCGTGGTCACCGACCGCGACCGCGGCGCGTTCTCGGCGATGGGCCAGAACAACCGCTACAACAGCATCACCGTCGACACAATCAGCGCCGGCGACCCGTTTGGTCTGAACGACAACGGCCTGCCGACCAAGGGTACGCCGATCTCGCAGGACGCGATCGAGAGCTACAACATCTCCACTGCCAACTTCGACGTCGCCACGCGCCGCGGCGTGGGCGCCTGGGTCAATGCCGTCACCAAGAGCGGCACCAACGATTTCCACGGCTCGGCCTACTACGTCTACCAGAACGCCAACGACATGATCGGCAAGGGTAAGACCGACGCCAAGTGGACCGGCTATTCAAAGGACACCACCAAGGGCGCGACCCTGGGCGGGCCAATCCTCAAGGACAAGCTGTTCTTCTTCGCCTCCTACGAGGAGAGCGAGAAGGCCAGCCCGGGCGCGATCTGGGGTGCCTCCGATTCCAGCGCCACCAACAAGGTCAATGGCCTGACCACCGCGCAGTTGCAGCAGATCACCACGACCGCGCAAAACCTCGGCCTCAACCCGGGCGGCGACGGTTCGGCCAGCACCGACATCGAGAGCAAGCGCTACTTGGCCAAGCTCGACTGGAACATCAGCGACTACCACCGCGCCAGCCTGCGTTTTAGCCGCACCGAGGAGGATGAGCCGATCATCACCGCCAGCAGCGCTACCCAGCTGAAGTTGTCCAGCAACTGGTACGTGCTGAACAAGGTCAACACCAGCTACGCACTGAGCTTCTACGACGACTGGAGCGAGAAGTTCTCGACCGAAGCATCGGTGGGCTACAGCAAGTTCACCCAGGACCGCGTGCCGCTGATCGGCGGCTACCAGCCCGAGATCACTGTGCGCACCAGCGGCGCCGATACCGGCACCAGCGTGCTGCTCGGCACCGACTATTCCAGCCAGGCCAACGTGCTCAGCGTCAAGAGCTGGAACGCGTACTTCGCCGGTAGCTGGTTCCTCGGCGACCACGTGGTCAAGGCCGGCGTGGACTATCAGCAGGACGAGGTCTACAACCTGTTCCTGCAGCGCTACAACGGCACCTACGAATTCAACTCGATCAACGACTTCGCCAGCGGCACCTATCGCCGCTATCGCCTGTCGCAGCCGGCCGCTGGCTACTCGCTGGATAACGTCGCTGCCATCTTCAAGATGAAGCAGTACGGCCTGTTCCTGCAGGACACCTGGCAGGCGACGGATCGTCTGTCGATCCAGTACGGCCTGCGCTACGACATGCCGAAGGTCGATCCGCTGCCGACCTACAACCCGTGTTTCGCCGCGGACCCGGGCGTCACCGGCAACTTCGGCGCGTGCGGCCTGCGCGCGACGCCGGCCAACCCCAACGCGGCGGTGGGCGGTTTCGGTTTCGCCAACACTGGTACCATCGACGGCAATAACGTCCTGCAGCCGCGTTTCTCGTTCAACTACGACCTGGGCACCGAGCGTCCGACCCAGCTGCGTGGTGGCGCGGGCCTGTTCATTTCCAACACCCCGGCGGTGTGGGTGGCCAACCCGTACTCCAACAACGGTGTGGCGGTTACCACGTACGACGTCAACCGGCGCAAAACGGCGACCGATCCGGCGTTCAGCGCCGATCCGCTGGGCCAAAATGTCCCGGGCGGCACGGTGACCCCGCCGGGCCTGGGCAACTCCAGCATGACCGTCAACGTGGTCGACCCTAACTTCAAGTTGCCTGCGGTCTACAAGTACACCTTGGGCCTGGATCACCAGCTGCCGTGGCAGGACCTGGTGTTCACCGCCGAGTACCAGCACTTGGATGTGGACAAGGGCATCCTGTACCAGGATCTGAACATGGGTAAGCCGACCGGCACGCTGCCGGACGGCCGTTACACATATGCGCGCTTCCCGAACCAGGCGCCGGGTAGCAGCAATACCGCAAACTGGAACAAGAATGCTTCGTTCAGCAACGTTATCCTGCTGACCAACACGGACAAGGGTAAGTCGGACAACTTCACCGTGTCGCTGAAGAAGCCCTTCAACGGCACCTGGAGCGCGATGCTGGCCTACACCTACAGCCGCGCCACTGAAGTGAACCCGGGTACCTCCAGTGTCGCCTACAGCAGCTACCAGAACCGTGCCTGGTACAACCCGT
The DNA here is from genome assembly GCF_000364685.1 of Xanthomonas sp. SHU 166. NCBI lineage: Bacteria > Pseudomonadati > Pseudomonadota > Gammaproteobacteria > Lysobacterales > Lysobacteraceae > Xanthomonas > Xanthomonas sp. SHU 166. The sequence goes on along the minus strand of NZ_AQOJ01000006.1, from coordinate 47,962 downwards.
CGGACGACGCCGAAGGCATTTCCAACTACTCCATCCCCAACCGCATCATCGCGCAGCTGAGCTGGGAGCATAAGTTCTTCGGCGACTATGCGACCCGCGTGTCGGCGTTCTACGACGGTCACAGCGGCGCGCCGTACAGCTGGGTGTTCGGCAACGACGCGCAGGGCCTGGGCATCTCCGGGCGTTCGCTGGCCTATGTTCCGTCCGGTCCGAACGATGTGGTCTGGGCCAACGCGACCTCGCAGCAGCTGTCCTCCTCGTTCTGGGACTACGTCGGCAAGCATCCGGAGCTGGCGCGCTACAAGGGCCAGGTCGCCGAGCGCAATTCCTCGCGCGCGCCGTGGGTCAACCAGCTGGACATGTCCTTCAGCCAGGAGATCCCTGGCTTCGCCAAGGGCCACAAGGGCGAGATCCGTCTCGATATGTTCAATGTGCTGAACATGATCGATAAGGACTGGGGCGTGGAGCGTCGCGCCGACTTCCCGCTGGTGCGCAACCTGGCCAACGTGGCCGGCGTGACTGCGGACGGCAAGTACATCTATGACATCTCCAGTACCAGCCTTTACAACCGCAACGGCACCTATGCGCCGACCGATTTGGCCATCAACGAAACGCAGAACCCGTCGCAGCGCTGGTCGCTGCTGCTGACCCTGCGCTACACGTTCTAAGCCGGCGTGCAGCGCGACAGGAAACGGCCGGGGCGACCCGGCCGTTTTCTTTTTGTGGGGGCTGACGTTAAAGTCGCCGGCTGACGACACCGACAAGACATTCGATATGACGACCAGCAATACGGCGGCGCGCGCGCTGCCGGTAGTGGATGCGCGGATCTACCCGCGCGGCGGCCTGGACATCCTCTCGCGCGTGGAAGTGGCGCGCCTGCGCGATGCCTCCAGCGGCGGCCTGCACGAACTGCTGCGGCGCTGCGCGCTGGCGGTGCTGACCAGCGGCAGCGCCTCGGACGATCCGCGCGCGGCGCGCGATCTGTATCCCGACTTCGACATCCAGGTGGTGCAGCGCGACCGTGGCGTGCGCATCGACCTGCTCAACGCGCCGGCGATGGCCTTCGTCGACGGCGAGATCATCAATGGCGTGGCCGAGCTGCTGTTCGCCGTGGTCCGCGACCTGGCCTACATGGCCATCGAGCTGGGCCCCGAATCCAGCACCGACCTGCAGTCCAGCGAAGGCATCACCAATGCGGTGTTCGGCCAGTTGCGCAATGCGCGCATCCTGCAGCCGACCGATCCCAAGCTTGTGGTGTGCTGGGGCGGCCATTCGATCTCGCGCGACGAGTACCTGTACACCAAGCAGGTCGGCTACGAGCTGGGCTTGCGCGGGCTGGACATCTGCACCGGTTGCGGCCCGGGCGCGATGAAGGGGCCGATGAAGGGCGCCACCATCGCCCATGCCAAGCAGCGCAAGCACGACAACCGCTACATCGGCGTGACCGAGCCGGGCATCATCGCCGCCGAGTCGCCGAACCCGATCGTCAACCACCTGGTGATCATGCCGGACATCGAGAAGCGCCTGGAGGCCTTCGTCCGCATCGGCCACGGCATCATCGTGTTCCCCGGCGGTGTCGGCACCGCCGAGGAGATCCTGTATCTGCTCGGCATCCTGCTGCGCGAGGAGAACCGCGACCTGCCGTTCCCGCTGATCCTCACCGGCCCGACCATCGCCGCGCCGTATTTCGAGCAGATCGACCGCTTCCTGCGCCTGACCCTGGGCGAAGTGGCCACCTCGCGCTACGAGATCGTGGTCGGCGATCCGGTAGCGGTGGCGCGCAAGATGGCCGCCGGCATCCAGCACGTGCGCACGCACCGTAAGGAGCAGAAGGACGCGTTCTACTTCAATTGGTCGGTGGACATCCCGCTGGAGTATCAGCGTCCGTTCGAGCCGACCCACGAGGCGATGGCCGCGCTGGATCTGCACCATGGCCGTCCGCCGCATGCGCTGGCCGCGGACCTGCGCCGCGCCTTCTCCGGCATCGTCGCCGGCAACGTCAAGGAAGACGGCATGCGCCGTATCGAGCAGCATGGCCCGTTCGAGATCCACGGCGATGCGGACATGATGCAGGCCCTGGACGAGTTGCTGCGCGCCTTCGTCGAACAGCGCCGCATGAAGATCTCCGGCGAGTATCGGCCCTGCTACCGGGTCATGGCCTGAGTCCGATCCGGATCGTCGCGACGAACCAGGCGCCATCGCTGGCGGTGTGCAGCGAGGCGCCTTCCAGGCTGTCCAGGCGCGTGCGCAGCGCCGACAGGCCGACGCGGTGACCGCGGCCGATATGCGGCGACAGGCCGCCTATCGGCACCGGGTTGCGCACGCTGATCTCCAGGGCGCCGTCGCGTTCGCCGATGGCGATGCCGATCTCGCCGCCCTCGGCACTGCATTCGATGCCGTGGTGCACGGCGTTCTCCAGTAGCGGTTGCAGCGACAGCCGCGGAATCCGCACCGGTGCCGGCGCCTCCGGCACCTCCCAATGGACGCGCAGGCGTGGCCCGAAGCGGATCGCCTCGATGTCCAGGTAACGCCTGGCCAGGTCGATCTCGTCCTGCAGATCGACCAGGTCCGGCGCGGCCAGCGCGGCGCGGAACAGATCCGACAGATCCATCAGCAGTTGTTCCACCTGTTGCGGTTGCCGGTGCACCAGCATCACCGCGGTGTTGAGCGTGTTGAACAGGAAGTGCGGCTGCACGCGCGCGGTCAGAGCGTCGATCTCGGCCTGCTTGGCGCGTTCGACCAGTTGCTTGATGCGCACGTGGTTGTGCAGCGCGGCCATGCCGAGCAGGCCGATCAGCAGGGCGATGCCGGACAACTGCAGCGACAGCGTCAGCCATGCGCGGTCGGAGAGCTGCCAGTAGTCGCCGAAGGCATAGAGAATCACGCCGCTGATCAGCCAGGTCAGCGCCTGCATCAGGCCCAGTGTGGCCACGGTGATGGACAGGAAGCCGCATCCGGCCAGCGCCCGGCGCAACAGCAGCAGGCTCGCCAGGGTCAGCAGCGCGACCCACTGGATGCCCAGCGACGCCAGCCCGAAGTAGACCCAGCGGCTCCCTGCCATGCCCGTGCCCGGGACCGGGGTCAGGGCCAGGATGGCCGCGATGCACTCGCCGGCCATCACGATCCAGATCAGGGTCGAGGGTTGCTTGAGGACCTGGAGCTGGTCCTTGGAGTAGGCGGAGGCGGGCATCGGGGCGGAAGGCGGTGGGGCAGGGCCGAGGTGCATCATGCCGGCTGGCGCCCTGTCGCGCACGGTCCGTCCACTCCCCCATATCCACCATCCGTCGGCAACGGCTGGCGCGGTCGCGGTCCGGCCGCTAGCGTGGCCGGCGGGAGAATCTGGGGAAGGATATGGCTGTTCCTTGCGCGCGTGGCCTTGCCGAACGGACGCAGCGTGGTTTCACGCTGGTGGAATTGATGGTCACCGTGGCGGTGCTGGCGATCATCATGGCGCTGGCGGTGCCCAGTTTCACCGGTCTGATCCGCAGCAACCGCTTGACCGGCGCCGCCAACGAACTGATCGCCGCGGTGCAGTTGACGCGCTCGGAGGCGGTGCGCCTGAACGGTGGCGTCAGCCTGTGCCGCAGCGACGACGGTGCGACCTGCGCCAGCGGCGGCAACTGGACCCGCTACCTGACCGTGGCCCGCGACGGCACCGTGCTGCGCAGCACGACCCTGCGCACTGGCCTGGTCGTCACCAGTACGACCCTGGATGCGATGGGCGACAAGCTGACCTTCGGAGCGGACGGCATCGCGCGCAACAGCAGCGGTACGCCGGTGACAGGAGGCATCGTCGTCTGCATGGCGGTTACCAACCCATCCAACAATGTCCGGAGCGTCAAACTGATGGGCGGCAGCCGCGCCCAGGTCACATCGACATCCGACGGCGGCAGCTGCACCACCACCGGCTGAGCCGGTTCCGGCAAGCGGAGACACCATGAAGCGGTTCGAGAGCGGCAGACACATGGCGGGCGTCACCCTCATCGAGGTGATGATCTCGGTGCTGATCCTGGGGGTGGGGATGCTGGGCGTGGCGGCGATGCAGACCACGGCGTTGCGCAACAACCAGAGCGCGCTGCAGCGCAGTCAGATCGTCATGCAGACCTACACCATCCTCGATGCGATGCGGGCCAACCGCAGCGCGGCGATGCTGGGGGCCTACAACACGGGCAGCATGCTCTGCACGGCGCCGGCGGCGGGCGACCTCGTGGCGAACGACAAGGCGGTCTGGCTCAGCGGGTTGAAGGCGGCGATCGGGGGCGACCCGGCCACCACGTGCGGCTCCATCGCCTGCAACGACGGCAATTGCACGATCACCGTGCAATGGGATGACAGCCGCGGCGTGAACTCCAGTGCTGGCGGCAACACCAGCGGCAGCGCGACCCAGACCCTGAGCACGACGGCCCAACTGTGAACATACTGATCGCGCGGGCGCTGCCACGGCGCCAATCCGGCTTCAACCTGATCGAGCTGATGATCTCGATGCTGCTCGGCCTGCTGGTGGTCGGTGCGGCGATCGGCATCTTTCTCTCCAACCGCCAGACCTATGCGGCGACCGAGGGCCTCAGCCGGCTTCAGGAGTCGGCCCGGACCGGTTTCGAGATGATGGCGCAGGATATCCGCGAGGCCGGCGGCAATCCTTGCGATTCCGGATTGCCGGTCGCGAACGTGCTGAACAATCCCACGGCGAGCTGGTGGATGAATTGGACGCTGCCGCTGACCGGCTACAAAAACAGCAACCCGTCCGGTCTCACCGTCACGGCAGGGACCGACGCGATCCAGATCCTCTCCGCGGGTACCGGCGGCGCCACCGTGACCGCGCACAACCCGGCGAACCAGACGCTGACGCTCAACGCGGCAGCACCGGACCTGCACAGCAACGCGATCATGCTGCTGTGCGATCGCCAGCAACTGGCGGTGCTGCAGGTGAACAGCGTTTCCGGCACCACGGCCAGTTACGCGAGCGGCGGCCTCAATGCCTGCACACGGCTCGGGCGCCTGCCGGGCGTGTGCGTCGCCGGCTCGAACAATTACACCTACGAGATCAACTCCATCCTGACCGAAGTGCGGGCGGTGCGCTGGTATGTCGCGGCCAGCACCGGAGGAACGGGCGGCACCTCCTTGTATCAGCAAGTGGCCTTGCCGGGCGGCACGAGCCAGAAGAACGAAATCGCCGATGGCGTCACCGGCCTGCAGTTCAAGTATCTGTCCACCGGCGGCACCGCCTATGCCGATGCCAGCGGCGTGGGCAACTGGGCCAACGTGATCGCGGTGAAGATCGAGATGACCGTCAGCGCCGATACGGCGGCCGGCGCCAACAAGCAGCCGGTGACGCGGACCTTCAGCACGATCGTGAGCATCAGGAACCGGAACCCGTGAACACGTCGCCATCGCTCCGCCGGCAGTCCGGCATTTCGCTCATCGTCGTCCTGCTGCTGTTGCTGGTGATGACCCTGCTGGGGCTCGCCGTCTTGCGCGGCACGCTGCTGCAGGAGCGCATGTCCTCCAACATGTACGACCGCAGCCTGGGGTTCCAGGCCGCCGAAGGCGCCTTGCGCGATGCGGAGAAGCTGATTCAGACAGAGGCTGGCAAGGGCAACACCGTCGGCTTCAACTGCGTGAAGGTCCCCGGCACCGTATGCCCTGCGGTTCCCAGCAACACGTATACCGGCAATGCCTCCAGCGGTTGTGCGCTCGGCACCCAGGAGTGCTGGGTGGACGGCACGGTGACGCCGACGGGCCAGGCCGTCCCCGCGCAGTACTACATCCAGTATCTGGGCCAGCGCACCAGCGAGGATCAGCTGGGCCTGGGGTCGAGCATCAATCAGAACCAGTACGGCGGCACCGGCGGCACCTCGCTGGAGCACTACTACCGCGTCATCGCGCGCAGCGGCAACCCGGCCGCGTCCAATGGCCGGGCCATCGTCGTGCTGCAGACCAACGTCACCGTCAAGTAAGGATCCCACTATGACCAGTCGAGCGAAGAAGACGACGTACCGGGACTGGCTCCTTGCCGTGGTGGCCGGTCTATTCATCGGTACCGTCGGCGGCGCCGGTGCGGATGTGGATGTCTCGCAGTCGCCGCTGTATGTGGGCAGCGACGTGCCGGGCAACCTGGCATTCGTGCCGTCGGTGGAGTTCCCGACGGTGATCAGCAAGGCGAATCTGTCCGATACGTATTCGGCGACGACCAAATTCGTGGGCTACTTCGATTCCAGCAAGTGCTACAGATACCACTACAGCGATACAGAAACTGATCGCTATTTTTATCCGGTCGGACTGCTGGGAAAAAACCCGGGCAGCTATTCCTGTGGCGGGGCGGGCGTATGGGCGGGGAATTTCCTGAATTGGGCGGCCACTCAGACGATCGATCCTTTTCGTTCGGCGTTGACGGGGGGGTATCGCGTACGCGATACCGCGACTGAGACCATTCTCGAAAAGGCGATCGCCGATCGCGACAGTACGGGCAATTTTCCGCGGCGCTTCATAAGCAACAACCAGGTGCTCATCTCCGGTGGAACGGCGGCCAGCTGGCAAAGCTTCGGGATGCGCATCGATGGTCTCGGCAACAAGATGAATTTCGCCGCAAGTAACCTCGGAAATGCGCCACGAACTGCGATCGCCTACGACCCAAGCAAGCATGCCCTGGATGGCAGCTACCTTATGCCTGACGGTTCGCCTTGTACGTCCCCTCAGAACATTGGCTGTGTCCAGGATACGAGCCTGACGTTCCAGGTGTCTGTTCGGGTCAAGGTCTGCGATGCCAGTCTGGGTGCCTCGTATCTCGAGGACAACTGCGTCGCCTATCCCAATGGAGGCTATAAGCCGGAGGGGTTGATTCAGCAGTATTCCAAGCGCATTCGCTACAGTGTCTTCGGTTACAAGAACACTGACGATCCTTCCGTGGATAGCGGTATTTTGCGCGCAAACCAGAAGTTCGTCGGGCCATATACTTACAACCCCGATCAGGGAGCGCTTGCGAATGCGGCGCGAGAGTGGGATCCGCAGACTGGCGTCATCTATCAAAATCCCGATGTTTCCGACGCTGCAGCAACGACCGCGGCGATTGGCGGGGCAGACCCGCAGTATCAGGTCGTCAACAGCGGCGTCATCAATTATCTGAACAAGTTCGGTCAACTCAATACCGGCAAGAACGTCAAATCGTACGATGATGTCAGCGAGCTCTATTACGCCGCAATCCGCTATTTCAAACACCAGGGTAATATCGCGGCCTACTCTTCGTTGAGCGGAAACGCGCAGCAGCGATACCAGCAAGCCGATGGTTTCCCGGTCATCACCCAGTGGAACGATCCCATTTCCTATCGCTGCCAGATCAATGTGATCTTGGGTATCGGCGACACCAACACGCATTTGGACAAGAATCTGCCAGGCAACACCACCAACCTGAGTGGCGAGCCGGCCACACCTCCGGAAGTGACCCGCGATACCTCGGTCAGCGTTATCGACCGTATGACGCAGATCTGGCGTAAGGAAGGCAAGTCTGCCAACGACGCCGCCTCCAGCGCGGTCACGTCGCAGTTCAACAGCGACAAGAACTCCGCCTACATCGCGGCGCTCGCCTACGACGCGCACACCAAGGATCTGCGTCCCGACACCGCCAGCGATGGCTTGCCTGGCAAGCAGACCCTCTCCACACACTGGGTCGACGTGGTGGAATATGGCGATTACAAGTCGCCGAGCACCAACCAGTATTGGCTGACCACGAAGTACGGCGGTTTCCGTGTGCCGGAAGGCTACGATCCGGAGACCAATATCAGCGCCTTGGCGGACTCCACCTGGTGGGACGGCAGCTCCTACGTCAATGGCAATGCCAATTACAAGAAGCCGGACAATTACTACCTTGCCGCCGACGCGGAAAAGATGGTGGCGAGCCTGCGCCAGGCGTTCGAGCGCATCCTGGAGGAGATGAAGGGGTCTGCAGCTTCCCTCGCCAGCAATACGACCAAGCTTGAAGCGGGCGCGCGGACGTACCAGTCCGTGTTCTACAGCGGCACCTGGCGTGGCGATGTGGTGGCGTACGACGTCAACCAGACCACCGGCGCGCTGACCCAGGCGTGGAGCGCGGGCGCGCAGCTCCCGGCCTGGAATGCCCGGAAGATCAAGTTCGCTAACTCGGCCGGAAATCTGGACGACTTCGTCTACGGCAAGCTGGGCAATACGCCGTTGTCCTCGGCCACGCAAAACCAGATCGACTATCTGCGTGGCGATCGCTCGCAGGAGAAGGCCAACGGTGGCGTCCTGCGTACCCGTAGCGGCATCCTTGGCGACATCGTCAACTCGCAGCCGGTCTATGTGGGAGCACCCAACCCACGGCTGTACACGACGGCGACGTTCAACGGCGCCAGCGCTTATGCCTCCTTCGCTGCGGCCAAGTCCACGCGCGCGCCGATGATCTATGTCGGTGCCAATGACGGCATGCTGCATGGGTTCGATGCCAGCACCGGTGCGGAGAAGTTCGCCTTCGTGCCGAAAGCGGCGATGACCGGGTTGCTGGACTACACCGATCCGAACTACCAGCACCGGTATTACGTGGATGGCGAACTCACCGTGTCGGACGTCTACTCCGGGGGCAGCTGGCGCTCGGTGCTGATCGGCACCATGGGGCGGGGCGGAAAGGGCATGTTCGCGCTGGATGTCACCGATCCCAACAACATCACTCTGCTGTGGGACAAAACCTCCACGGCCACCGATCTCGTCGGACTGGGCAACAATCTCGGCAAGCCGATCATCGGGCAGCTCGCCGACGGTCAGTGGTACGCGATGCTTGGCAATGGTCCTAACAGCAGCGGCGATTCGGCCGATCTCATCCTGGTGAATGCCATCACCGGTGCGTCCAGCAGTATCCCGACGCGGGCGAGCGGCAACAATGGCCTGTCCGGTGTCCTGGCTTGGTCGTCCAACAACGATTTCATCGTCGATCGTCTGTATGCCGGCGATCTCAACGGAAATGTCTGGCGGTTCGACATGTCCGGCGCGACCGGGACGGTGCGCCAGCTGTTCTCCGCCAACTATGCGTCCAAGGCGCAACCGATCACCGCTGCACCCACGGCGGCGAAGGATCCGGCGACGGGCCTGACCTGGGTGTTCTTCGGGACCGGCAAGTACCTGTCCAGCGGCGATCTGGGCAACAAGGACGTGCAGAGTTGGTATGGCCTGATCGACCGCGGCAGCACCATCCCCTCCAATCGTTCCACCCTGAACAAGGTCAACATCCTGCAGGAAGGCACCGTCAACGGCTTTGCCGTGCGCCTGATCGAGGACAAGCCCAACGCCGGGCAGGATGGCTGGTACATGGACCTGCTGTCGCCTCCCGGCACGCCGCAGGGCGAGCGCATGGTGGTGTCCAACTTCTTCCAGGGCACGGCGCTGATCGGGACCACGCGTATTCCGGATTCGGGCGATGTGTGCAGCCCCAGCGGCAAGGGCTTCGTGATGGCGATCAACCCGTTCACCGGCGGCCGGCTGTCGCAATCCTTCTTCGACCTGGACGGCAGCGGCGGATCCAGCACCGGCGATACACTCAATGGCACCCCTGTCTCCGGCATCGGCCTGAATAGCAGCCCCAACAGTCCGATCTTCATTGGCAACCAGATGCAGATCGCGTTGGATAACGCGAGTACGACCACGCTCGGTACCAACAGCAGCGCGCTCAGCATGAAGCGCGTGTCCTGGCGCGAACTTCTGAGGAACAATTGATGCGACTTTCTTCCTTTCCGTCCCGCCGGCAGCGCGGCTTCACCCTGATCGAACTGATGATCGTGGTCGCGATCGTGGGTGTTCTGGCGGCGATCGCGTTCGCCAGCTATCAGTCGCACGTGGTCAAGGCCCGTCGCTCGGCGGCGTCCGTGTGCTTGCAGCAAGGGGCGCAGCTCATCGAGCGCTACTACACCACCAAGCTGACGTATGAGGGTGTTCCCAAGCCTCAGTGCGGAAGCGATGCCGTGCAGTTCTACAACGTCGATTTCACAGGTACGCCGAATGCCAACACGTTCAAGTTGACGGCGACGCCGACCGGTCCGCAGTTGGCCAACGACACCCAGTGCGGCGCGCTCAGCATCGATCAGAAGGGGACGCGTACGACGTCTACCGGCGCGGGCGAGGGCACCTGCTGGTGAAGCTGGGCCGGTAGGGCGCAGTTGCAGTCAGGAAAGCACGGGTTCACCCCTTGCGGTCGGCATGAGGCCTCTATACAATGCGCCTCCCCGCCCGAATAGCTCAGCCGGTTAGAGCACTTGACTGTTAATCAGGGGGTCGTTGGTTCGAGTCCAACTTCGGGCGCCAAATCCGCAAAGGCCGCGAGTGATCGCGGCCTTTGCTTTTGTGCGTCAGTCCGGCGTCCGGCAGGGCATCGGTTCGGTCGCTTTTCGCGTGCGGATGCGTCCGGTGTTGTTCACCACCACCGCTGCGCGTAACCGGCCCCGCTCGCAGATGTTGACGGTCAGGTTGCTGCCGGCGCTGCGTCCATCGGGCAGGAAGCGGATCGAGGGGCGGCCTTGGTTGGAGCGCAGTACCAGTTCGCCGGCGCCCGGCGCGCTGCCTTCGCTGAGGATGCTGTCCGGCGCGATGGGTTGGCCTTGCCGTTCCGGGTCGCGGAACACCAGCCAGCCGTGGCTCCAGTCGCTGTCGCTGCGGCAGCCGCCTTCCCCGTTGGACGGGCAGGCGCTGACCGGGACGCCGAAGCTGATCGCGCTGCTGCGTGCCAGGGCGAAGTGCGCGCTCAGTTGGTGCGTGGCCGCTGTCAAACGCTGGTTCGCCAGCAGTTCCCGGAGCGCCGGCAGGCCGATGCCGGCGAGCAGACAGATCACCGCCATCACGATCATGGCCTCGAGCAATGTGTAGCCTTTGGCTGCAGCGTTCCGCATGTCCGTCGTCTCCCGGTGCGAGGTCGCCAGTCTCGCGGCCGGGCGGCAGGGCTTGAATGAGGGGGTTGTGCGTTCCCATGTAGGAAATCTCCCCGGCGCGGGGTCGGCCGACACTGTCGGCCTCGCTCTTCACCTCGAGGCTTGTGCATGTCCGACCGTTTCCAACTCGTATCGCCGTATTCGCCGGCCGGCGACCAGCCGCAGGCGATCGAGAAGCTGGTGGCCGGCTTCGAGGCCGGCCTGGCCAAGCAGACCCTGCTCGGCGTGACCGGGTCGGGCAAGACCTACACCATCGCCAACGTGGTCCAGGCGATCCAGAAGCCGACCCTGGTGATGGCGCCGAACAAGACGCTGGCGGCGCAGTTGTACGGCGAATTCAAGGCGTTCTTCCCCAACAACGCGGTCGAGTACTTTGTCAGCTACTACGACTACTACCAGCCCGAGGCCTACGTGCCGTCCTCGGACACCTTCATCGAGAAGGACAGTTCGATCAACGAGCACATCGAGCAGATGCGCCTGGCCGCGACCAAGACCCTGCTGTCGCGGCGCGATGCGCTGGTGGTGGCGACGGTCTCGGCGATCTACGGCCTGGGCGCGCCGGAGGACTACCTGTCGCTGCGGCTGATCCTGTCGATCGGCGAGCACGTGGAGCAGCGCCAGTTGATCCGCCACCTGACCGACCTGCAGTACACCCGCAACGAGTACGAATTGCACCGCGGCAGTTTCCGCGTACGCGGTGAGGTCATCGATGTATTCCCGGCCGAATCCGACAGCGAGGCCTTGCGCATCGAACTGTTCGACGGCGACGTGGAGCAGCTGACCCTGTTCGATCCGCTGACCGGCGAGACGCTGCGCAAGCTGCAGCGCTACACGATCTACCCCAAGACCCACTACGCTACCACCCGCGAGCGCACGCTCAGCGCGGTGGACACGATCAAGCTGGAGCTGAAGGATCGGCTCGAACAGCTGTATGCGCAGAACAAGCTGGTCGAGGCGCAGCGGCTGGCGCAGCGTACCCAGTTCGACCTGGAAATGATGGCCGAGGTCGGCTTCTGCAACGGCATCGAGAACTACTCGCGGCATCTGACCGGCAAGGCGCCGGGCGAACCGCCGCCGACCCTGTTCGACTACCTGCCGCCGGACGCCTTGCTGGTGGTGGACGAGTCGCACGTCACCGTGCCGCAGATCGGCGCGATGTACAAAGGCGACCGCTCGCGCAAGGAAACCCTGGTGGAATTCGGTTTCCGCCTGCCGTCGGCGCTGGACAACCGGCCGCTGCGCTTCGAGGAGTGGGAGGCGCGCTCGCCGCGCAGCATCTACGTCTCGGCCACGCCGGGCCCCTACGAATTGCGCGAATCGGCCGGCGAAATCACCGAGCTGGTGGTGCGCCCGACCGGACTGATCGACCCGGAAGTGGAGATCCGCCCGGTGGCGACCCAGGTCGACGATCTGCTGTCGGAGATCAACCTGCGCGTGGCCGATGGCGACCGCGTCCTGGTCACCACGCTCACCAAACGCATGGCCGAGAACCTCACCGAGTACCTCGGCGAGCACGGGGTGAAGGTGCGCTATCTGCACTCGGACATCGACACGGTCGAGCGCGTGGAGATCATCCGCGACCTGCGCCTGGGCAAGTTCGACGTGCTGGTCGGCATCAACCTGCTGCGCGAGGGCCTGGACATGCCGGAGGTCTCTTTGGTCGCGATCCTCGATGCCGACAAGGAAGGCTTCCTGCGCTCCACCGGCTCGCTGATCCAGACCATCGGCCGTGCCGCGCGCAACCTGCGCGGCAAGGCGATCCTCTACGCGGACAAGATGACGCGTTCGATGCAGGCCGCGATCGACGAAACCGGGCGCCGCCGCGAGAAGCAGGTGGAGTACAACCTGGAACACGGGATCGTCCCGAAGTCGGTGGCGCGCCCGATCGTGGACATCCTGGAGGGCGCGCGCGAGGACGCGACCGAGGTTAAGTCGGGCAAGGGTAAAGGCAAGGGCAAGGCGCGCCGGGTCGCGGAAGAGCCGGCCGACTACCGGGCGCTGGCCCCGGCGGAGATCGCCGCGCGGCTCAAAGCGCTGGAGCAGGAGATGTACCAGCACGCGCGCGACCTGGAGTTCGAGGATGCGGCGCGGGTGCGCGACCAGATCAAGAAGCTGCGCGACGCCAGTCTAGTCGGCTAGGCGGGCCGCAGCGGCGCCCGATCGGAAGGTGGGTATTGTTCTTGTCCGCCAGGTGGGCTAAGATTCGCGCCCCTGCAGCGGTGCGCCGCGGCAGAGAAGGGCGGTTAGCTCAGCGGTAGAGCACTACCTTGACATGGTAGGGGTCACAGGTTCGAACCCTGTACCGCCCACCACGACGCGAAAAAGCGAACGTGGAAACGACAAAGCCGGCAGACGCCGGCTTTTTTGTGTCTGCGCTCACGCCACCGGGTGCGTTCGGATGCTGGCCGCGCGGCCGGGCTTGCTTTAGCATCCGAGCGGACGATCAGGCGAGGAGGCCAAGCGCATGGTGGAATACCATCATACGGTGCAAGTCAAGGGACGCTACCAGCTCGTGGCGTTGACCCGGGAGCCGGACTACAGCCCGGCCAACGTGGTGGGCTATACGGTCACCACCGACGGCGGTGCGCGGGTGGATCCGCACGACATGTCCTGGGACGAGGCGCGTGTCTTCCTGGATACCCTGGTCGAGCGCGATCGGGACGCGGTCAGCGCGGAAAAGAAGCCCTCGCGGAACAAGCCGAGCACGCGGCAGCGTCGCTAGCGCGCCTGCACGTCTGGGCGGGCGCAAAACCGCCGGTAGCGATCGCTCCGCAGGACATGCCGGAGTTCCGGGCATTGCGCAGGCGCCATCTGGGGCCTGGCGCTTGTGACGGGCTGACCTCCCTGGCCAAGCGCCGTTTCCGGTCGATGCCATGCTTGCAGGTCATCCCGACGCGCACACCACAGACGCAACTCCTCTCAAAGCGCGGAACTCGCTCTAGAATGTCGGCCAGGATGGATCAGGGAGGATAGGGCTTGTCGAATCGTAAACTCGTTGCGGCGGCGCTCGTCGTCGTGCTCACGGCCGTCTGCGGCTATTTCCTGTCCGGCTACCTGGTCCTGCTGCTGCTGAAGCTGGACACGCGGATGTTCGGGCTTGGCACCTACTACCAGTACGTTCACGCCATCGGCTTGCCAGAGGTGGCTCCGTACGTCGGCAAGATCAAATGGGCCGGCTACCTCGGCTTCGGCTTGCCCGGCCTGGTTGCCCTGCTGATCCTGGTGCTGATGTTCAGGCCGCCCAAGCGCAGCCTGCATGGCGACGCGCGCTTCGCCGGCGCGGCCGACCTGTCCAAGCATGGGCTGTTCAAGACCAGCGGCGACGGCATCGTGGTCGGCAAGTTCCGCGGCAAGCTGGTGCGCCTCAGTGGCCAGCAGTTCGTGATCCTGGCGGCCCCGACCCGGTCGGGCAAGGGTGTGGGCGTGGTCATTCCGAACCTGCTGGAGTACCAGGAATCGGTGGTCGTCCTGGACATCAAGCAGGAGAACTTCGATCTGACCAGCGGCTGGCGCGCCAGCCAGGGCCAGGAGGTGTTCCTGTTCAATCCGTTCGCCGAGGATCGTCGCACCCATCGCTGGAATCCGCTCAGCTATGTCTCCGACGATCCGGCGTTCCGCGTCTCGGACCTGATGAGCATCGCCGCCATGTTGTATCCGGATGGCTCCGACGACCAGAAGTTCTGGGTCAGTCAGGCACGCAATGCGTTCATGGCGTTCTCGCTCTACCTGTTCGAGAACTGGGACGACGAGCGCAACATCGGCTTCCCCGGCGGTCTCGGCACGCCGACGCTGGGCGCGATCTACCGCCTGTCGTCCGGCGACGGCACCGACCTGAAGAAGTACCTTAAGTCGCTGTCGGAGCGGCGCTTCCTCAGCGGCAATGCCAAGTCGGCGTTCTCCAACCTGCTGTCGCAGGCGGACGAGACCTTCGCCTCGATCATGGGCACGCTCAAGGAGCCGCTCAACGCCTGGATCAACCCGGTGCTGGATGCGGCCACCAGCGACAACGACTTCCTGCTGACCGACCTGCGCAAGAAGAAGATGACCATCTACATCGGCATCCAGCCCAATAAGCTGGCCGAGAGCCGCCTGATCATCAACCTGTTCTTCAGCCAGATCATCAACCTCAACACCAAGGAACTGCCCAAGAGCAATCCGGCGTTGAAGTATCAGTGCCTGCTGCTGATGGACGAGTTCACCGCGATCGGCAAGGTCGACATCATCGCCTCGGCAGTGTCATATATGGCTGGCTACAATGTCCGCCTTCTGCCGATCATCCAGAGCATGGCGCAGCTCGATGCCACCTATGGCAAGGACATCTCGCGGACCATCATCACGAATCATGCACTGCAGATTCTCTACGCTCCGCGCGAGCAGCAGGATGCCAACGACTACTCCGAGATGCTCGGCTACACCACCTTCCGCAAGAAGAACGTCACCCGCGGCAAGGATGTGACCCGAAGCGTGTCGGAGGAGAAGCGGGCGCTGATGCTGCCGCAAGAGTTGAAGGCGATGGGCAACGATCAAGAGGTGTTCTTGTACGAGGGCATTCCGCATCCGGTGAAGTGCGACAAGATCAAGTACTACAAGGATCGCTACTTCACCGCGCGGCTGCGTCCCAAAGTCGATATTCCGACACTCTCGATCTGAAAGTGTGACGAAAAACACCTATTTTTTGGGCTTCTTTATCATTTGAACGTTTTTTTGCCAAATGCTTGACGTGGGCATGCCCCTGCGGCACATTCTCGCGAGTATGGCGGTGCGTTGGTAACGGAAACAGAAACAGGAACAGGGGCGTGGGCCGAACGGCGCACGTAAGGGGTGACATGGAAGGTTTGCTGTCAAATTCCGTTTTCTTCGGCGCTGATCGCGCGGCCTCGGATCCGTCCGGTTGTCTGCCGCAGATCCGTGCCCGCGCCGTTTCCGGCGCCTTCCTTGCCGCGACGCGCGTGTCGTGCCGTCGCGTCGAACTTCGCCATCCAGCAGTGGGCCGCCTGCGCGCCGCCCGCTCTCTATACGTTTCCGCAATTCAGAGGCTCGCGTGAAAAGAACGCATATGTTTCGGCTGATCGCTACGTTGAGTGCCGTCGCGCTGTTGAGCGCCTGTGCAACCAGGCCCGCGCCCGACTTTCGCGGCAGATGGAAGCCGGTCAACCGTTTCTCCGAGTCGACCATGGAGATCCCGCTGTACTCGTCGTACGTGTACCAGGCGATTCCGATGGACGGCACGCTGAAGACGATGCTCGAGCGCTGGGCCAAGGATTCGAACATGCAGCTGTCCTACGGCATCCAGTCCGACTACACGCTGTATGCGCCGGTCGCCAAGATCAATACCACCAGCATCCAGCAGGCAGTCGCCGAGCTGAGCGTGGTCTATGCACAGGAAGGTCTGAGCGTGACCGCTGCGGGCAATCGCATCCTGGTGCAGCCGTCGTCGTCGGTGAGCGGTACGCCGGCGACCAGCGGCAGCGCGAAGTGACGTCACCGCCGGTGCGCACGTTGCGCGCCGGCAGCCATATTACGAACCTGGTGAAGTCTGATGTTCGGTAAAAAGCAGGCCGAAAGCGAAAACGTCAACAAAGCGGTCGCGAAGGCGGTCAACTACGAGATCAGCATTGCGGATCTGGCGCGCCGCAGCGAGCGCCGTGCGTGGTGGGTCGCGTTCGGGGCGATCATCATGTGCCTGCTCCTCGGCGGCGGGTACTACTATATGCTGCCGTTGAAGGAGAAGGTGCCGTATCTGGTGATGGCCGATGCGTATACCGGCAATTCCTCGGTGACGGTATTGCGCAACAGCGGCGATGTACAGAGCGTCACCAACAGCGAAGCGCTTGCCAAGAGCAACGTGGCGCGCTTCATCACCGCACGTGAGTCCTACGATTCGGAGATGATGGGGCTCAACGACTGGAATACGGTGTTCTCGATGGCGCCGCGGGACACCGCGGTGGGTGCCGAGTACTTCAATCTGCACGCACCCAACAATCCCTCGGCCCCGTATTACACCTATGGCAAGGCGCGGTCGATTCGGGTCAAGATTCTGAGCATGAACCTGCTCGGCGGGGGCAATAAACCGTATACAGGCGCGAACGTGCGCTTCCAGCGCAGCATTTATGACAAGAAGACGGGGCAATCCACGTTCCTCGACAACAAGTTCGCCATTATCGGCTTCAAGTACAACAGCAATCTGGCCATGGACGACGAACTGCGGGTGCAGAATCCGTTGGGGTTCCAGGTGACCGATTACCGGGTCGACAACGACTACTCGGCCATGCCGGTGCCACCTTCGTCGGCCGTGCAGGCTCCTGAGACCGGCGCGGTTCAGCAGCCTGCGGCCGCGCAGATGCCGGGAGCGGCGGGCGAAGTGCCGATGCAGCGGATGCCAGGTCAGCCGACGGCACCTGGCGCGAACGGTACGGTGCCGGCCACGCAGCCGGCGCCGATGGCCAATCCGGCGAGTGCGCCTGTCTATCCAGGGGCGCAGCCGGCTGCGGCACCCCCTGCACCCAACGTTGCACCTCAGCACAACGGTAATGGAGCGAACGTTCGATGAGTTTCCTGACGAAAACCGGTTCGGCGCATCTTGCGTTGCTGGCTCTGGGTCTGTTCGCGCCGATCGCGTCGGCCCAGGTGGTTCAGCAGTACGAGTACGAGCCTGACAAGATCTATCAGGTGCGTACCGGCCTGGGCATCACCACCCAGATCGAACTGAGCCCGAACGAGAAGATCCTCGATTACAGCACCGGTTTCACCAGTGGCTGGGAACTCAGCCGTCGCGAGAACGTCTTCTACCTGAAGCCGAAGAACGTCGACGTCGATACCAACATGATGATCCGCACCGCCACACACTCCTACATCCTCGAATTGAAGGTGGTAGCGACGGATTGGCAGCGGCTGGAGCAGGCCAAGCAGGCCGGCGTGCAATACAAGGTGACCTTCACCTATCCGAAGGACACCAGCTTTGCCGCAGCCAGCGACGAGGTGAAGGACGAGTCGCAGCTCGACACGCGCTTGACCAAGGATCGTCATTACTACTTCGACTACGACTATTCCACGCGTTCCAAGCAAATGTGGATCGTGCCGAGCAGCGTCTACGACGATGGCAAGTTCACCTACATCAAAA
Source organism: Xanthomonas sp. SHU 166 (assembly GCF_000364685.1). NCBI lineage: Bacteria > Pseudomonadati > Pseudomonadota > Gammaproteobacteria > Lysobacterales > Lysobacteraceae > Xanthomonas > Xanthomonas sp. SHU 166. The sequence continues at coordinate 29,920 of NZ_AQOJ01000006.1, read as the reverse complement.
TGGATCTGACGCGTTTCCCCACTGGCAACTTCCCGGCGGTGTTCGGTCGCGAGAAGGAGAGCGATGAGGATTTTCTGGTCAATACGACAGTCGAGGGCAACACCCTGATTGTCCATGGGACCTATCCCTTCCTGGTCATCCGCCACGGCAAGAATGTTGTCGGCTTGCGTAGGAACAAGCAAAAGTGAACTCGAATCTACCCCCGTCTGACGAAAACTACGGCAACGACCACGGTCAGCCGCGTTCCCCGCATGCGGACGATGCGCCGCGCGAGAATCCCTATTTCGCTCGCCAGCAGCAGACCGCTGACCCGGATCTGGACGCCAATGAGCCGGTGCTCCGCTCCAGCGATCTGAAGAAGCTCAATCGCAAGGCGCTGGTGTTCCTGGGCGGCATCGCCGCGCTGTTGATCCTGGCGATCTTCTGGCTGGTGAGCGGCAGCAGCACGCCTGAGCCGGCACCGAAGCCGCGCCAGGAAGCGGTGGTGGCGCCTGCGTTGCCGCAGACCGCGGCGCCGCCACCGGTGCAGCCGGCCGAGCCGGTGCCACTGGCCGAGCAACCGAGCCTGCCGCCGTTGCCGCCGATGCCCACCGATACCGACACGCAGATGCAGTCGGCTCCGCGACAGGAGCGTGGGCCGTCCTTGCTGGAGCGGCGCATGGCCGGCCTGCAACAGGACGCCGGTGGCCAGGGCCTGGGTGGCATGATGCCGGGACAGGAGCAGGGTGGCGCGCCGATGCAGCAGGAACAGGAGACCTCTGCCAAGCCGATCGCCAACCCGGACGGTCTGCTGGTGCGTGGCACTTACATCCGCTGCGTGCTGGAAACGCGGATCATCACCGATTTCCCCGGCTTCACCTCCTGCATCATCACCGAGCCGGTGTACTCCATCAACGGCCGCCGCCTGTTGCTGCCGAAGGGATCGAAGATCCTCGGCCAGTACGGTCCCGGGGAACCGACCGGCCCGCGCATGCAGGTCGTCTGGGATCGCATCACCACCCCTACCGGCATCGATGTGACCCTGGTTGGTCCCGGCGTCGACAACCTCGGCAGCGCCGGCCACCCGGGCCAATACAGTGCGCATTGGGCGAGCCGCATCTCGTCCGCGCTGATGATCAGCTTGCTCAGCGACGCCTTCAAGTGGGCGGCGGCCGAGCATGGCCCGAAGACCACGACGACCGGCCTCAATTCCGGCATCGTCACCGAGCAGCCGTACGAGAGCAACACGGCGCAGTCCATCCAGCGTCTGGCCGACCAGGCCCTGGATCGCCGCCGTCCCGCCACCGTGACCATCAACCAGGGCACCATCGTGAACGTCTACGTCGCCAAGGACGTCGACTTCACGGCCGTGCTGCCGCGTTGACAGAGATCGAGACAGCGACGTGACGTTCGACGACTCTCCGACCGCGCAGATCTCCACGGACTTCCTGGATTACCAGTATTCGGTGCTGGGCATCCTGGATTACCTCAACTCGCCGGACGTGACGGAAATCTGCATCAACCGTCCCGGCGAGCTGTACCTGGAGACCCTGCGTGGCTGGCAGCGAATGGATATCCCTTCGCTGACCTTCGACCGCGCGCGGCAGTTCTGCACAGCGGTGGTCAACGAGAGCAATACCGGCCAGCGCATCACCGATGCCGATCCGGTGGTGTCGTTGACCTTTCCCACCGGGCAGCGCGCGCAGTTCGTGATCCCGCCGGCCTGCGATGCCGGCAAGGTGTCGATCACCATCCGCCTGCCGTCAAAGCACACCAAGACCCTGGAGCAGTACAAGGAAGACGGCTTCTTCCAGGAGATCCTGGAGGTGCAGTCGGGTCTGAGCGAGCAGGATCGTGAGCTTCTCGAGCTCCGGCGGCAGCGCGATTACGCCGAGTTCTTCAAGAAGGCGGTGCTGTTCAAGAAGAATGTGGTGGTTGCCGGGGCAACCGGTAGCGGCAAGACCACCTTCATGAAGTCGCTGGTGAATCACATCCCGCACGAAGAGCGGCTGGTGACGATCGAGGACGCGCGCGAGCTCTTCATCAGCCAGCCCAATTCTGTGCATTTGCTCTACTCGAAAGGCGGACAAAGCTCGAGCAACGTCACCGCGAAGAGCTGCATGGAAGCGTGCCTGCGCATGAAGCCGGACCGCATCATCCTTGCGGAGCTGCGCGGCGACGAGTCGTTCTACTTCATCCGCAACTGCGCCTCCGGTCATCCCGGTTCCATCACCAGCTGCCATGCTGGCAGCATCGGGCAGACCTGGGATCAGTTGGCGCTCATGGTCAAGGCGTCGGCCGAAGGGTCGGGCCTGGAGTTCGCCGTCATCAAGCGGTTGTTGATGATGACCATCGACATCGTTGTCCACATCAAATCGCACGCGGGCCGGCGCTATATCACCGGTATCGATTTCGATCCGGAACGCATGCAGTCGGGTGGGGGATGAATGTGTTCATTAAGGTGATAGGGCGAAACAGCGCCGATTGACTTTGAATTTTTCTTCCAACACGATTGATTTGCGACATCTGCGGCGTTCTGGGCGATTTGCCACGACGTCGATGCATAGGGAGTAACCACGGCATGTTGCCAGGCATGGAACTACTCAGCTGTCCCGAAATGGCGGTTCCAGCTGAAGTCATGCAGCACGTTGTGCGCGTCGAGTCGTCGCACAATCCGTTTGCGATCGGTGTGGTCGGTGGTCGCCTGGTGCGCCAGCCGCAGAACCTGTCCGAAGCGGTGGCCACGGCGCGGATGCTGGAAGAGAAGGGCTACAATTTCTCCCTCGGTCTCGGGCAGGTTAACCGCTACAACCTGATCAAGTACGGCCTGGATACCTACGAAAAAGCATTCAAGACCTGTCCCAATCTGCAGGCCGCCTCGAAGATCCTGGCCGAGTGCTATAGCCGCTCCGGCGGTAACTGGGGCAAGTCGTTCAGCTGTTACTACTCCGGAAACTTCGAGACCGGGTACCGCCACGGTTACGTGCAGAAGGTCTACGCGTCGATCAACCAGGGCAGGGCGCTCGCCGCGTCCACCGCTGGTGCGATCCCGGTGATCCCGGCCGGAAGCGTGCGTCGTGCGGTCAACGACTCGGTGAAGGCCGCGGCGGTGCGCGAAGTCGATTCGATCGTGTCGCGGCGCATCGACTCGGCGGCGAACCAGCTTGCCAGCGGCCTGGCCGTGCAAGGTCAGCCATCTCTGCGCCCTCAGGCTGCCGTCGCGGCGCCAACGCAGCAGACCGCTGGGACAGTTGCGGCCGCACCGGCGGCGCAACTGTCCGCTGCAGATTCCGATCTCTACGTAATACGACCTACAGGCGCCGGCAAAGGAGTGGCGGTTCCTGCAGGTGGCGGAGCGTCCCCAGCTCCGCACGTTGCCGCACACGCGCCTCAGGCCGTGGCGGGAGCGACCGTTCCTGGCGCAAGTACGCCGCCGCCGACGCCTGGCGACGGGGCCTTCGTATTCTAGCCAGATGCAGTAGCGCGGCCATGCAAATGGCTTTTTGATCACCCCCTGTTTTCCAGTCAAGGAGATACTCACGATGTTCAAGAACAATCAGATGAAGTCGAACGCCAAGGTCATCGGCACGGCGGCGTTGCAGGCGGCGGTGTTCACCGTGGCCCTGCTCGCGTCCAGCTTCGCGATGGCGCAGGACTATGCCGGTGCCGATACCAAGGTCTGCAACTTCCTCGGCAAGACCAACAATATCCTGAACATGGCGTCCATCGTGGTGGTGACGATCGCGGTCGTCTTCGCCGGCTACCAGATCGCGTTTGCGCATAAGCGCGTTTCCGAAGTGGCGCCGGTGCTGCTAGGTGGCGTGCTGATCGGCGCGGCCGGCCAGTTGGCCAAGATGCTGATCGGCGACACCGGCCAGAAGCAGTGCACGGCCACTGCGGCGATCGATATGATCCAGCACGTTCTGCACTATGCATAAGAACGTGCTTTTCCGGGGTTGCACCCGACCGGCGATGTTTTTCGGGGTGCCGTACATCCCGTTTTTCATCGGCGCGGGTGGCGGCTTCCTGATGGGTATCTATTTCGATATGTGGCTGCTGCTGCTCATTCCGGTCATCGTCTTCGTCATGCAGCAGATGACCAAGCGAGACGAGATGATCTTCCGCATGCTCGGGTTACGCTGGATGATGCGGATGCGCGTGCGCAACCTGCAGCGCTATTCCGGCATGTGGGTGTTCTCGCCGAATGAGTACAGGAAAGAGGTGCCGGGCGCCAAGCGCTAGCTTGGAATCCGGTATCGGGTCTCGACCCCATGCACGACGCCTGTGTCGTGCATGGGGTTGTTCGGTTTTTCGTGTCGACGCGCGATGGCTTGTCTGAGCGAGGTCGGCAGTTCCCGGGGTATGCGCGCCGGGCCTTGGCAAGACGAAACGGATTCTGAGTCACTTCATTATGTTCATCCCGGATACTTCGATCAGCGAGTTCATTTCCATCTCCACGCATGTGGCGCCGTCCGTGCTGAAGACGACGGGAGGAGATTTCATGCTGGTCTGGCACTTGGGCGGGCTTCCGTTCGTGGGCCGCGAAGAGTGGGAGATCGAACACCGTCACAACACCTTCAATCGCATGCTGCAGACGCTGCGTGCCCCGGATTTCGCCAATGTGGCGTTCTGGGTGCACGATGTGCGCCGCCGTCGTCGCATCAAGAACGAGGGCAAGTTCCAGCAGGCCTTCAACCAGGATTTGTCGGACCAGTATTACGGCGCCTTGTCGTCGCAGAAGATCATGCAGAACGAGTTGTACATGACCATGATCTATCGCCCGGTGGTGACAGGTAAGCGTCTCATGGACAAGTCGTCGAGCATTCCGCAGTTGCAGTCCGAGCAGGACCAGGCGATCGCCAAGGTTCTCGAACTGGCAGGCAACGTCGAAGCCGTGCTGAAGGATTATTCGCCGTACCGGCTTAGCATGTACGAGGCCACCAATGGCGTGGTGTTCTCCGAGACGCTGGAGTTCTTCGGTTATCTGATCAATCGCATCGACGAGCCGGTACCGGTGCTGCAGGCGCCGGTGCCCGCCTATCTGCCGGTCAGCAAGCACATGTTCGCCAACAAGACCGGCGACTTCGTGATCAAGACCCCGGAGGGTGTCAATCATTTCGGTGCCATTCTGAACATCAAGGAATACACCGACGGAACCTATCCCGGCATCCTCAATGGCCTGAAGTATCTCGACTTCGAGTATGTGGTGACCCACTCCTTCAGCCCGATGGGACGGCACGATGCGTTGAAGGTGCTCGATCGCACCAAGGGCATGATGGTGTCCTCCGGCGACAAGGCGGTCAGCCAGATCCACGAGCTAGACCTGGCGATGGATCAGTTGTCGTCTGGCAACTTCGTCCTGGGCGAATATCACTTCACCATTGCCATCTACGCCGATACGCAGGAGAAGCTTTCGCAGCAGGTGGCGACCACCCGCGCGGAACTGTCCAATGCCGGTTTCGTCTCGACCAAGGAGGATCTGGCGGTCGCTTCCTCCTTTTACGCGCAGTTGCCTGGCAACTGGCGCTACCGCACGCGTATCGCCAATGTCAGCTCACTGAACTTCCTCGGTCTGTCGCCGCTGCACAACTTCGCCCAGGGCAAGCGCGAGAACAATCCGTGGGGCGAGTGCGTCACCACCTTGCAGACCACCAACGGCCAGCCGTACTACTTCAATTTCCACGCGACGCATCCGGCGGAGAACTCGCTCGGCGAGAAGGCGATCGCCAATACCATGGTGATCGGCAAGTCCGGTACCGGTAAGACCGCGTTGATCAACTTTCTGCTCAGCCAGGTGCAGAAGTTCGATCCGATTCCCACCATTTTCTTCTTCGACAAGGACCGCGGTGCCGAGATCTTCGTGCGTGCCTGCGGTGGCAATTACCTGGCGCTGGAGAACGGCAAGCCCACCGGCTTCAACCCGTTCCAGTGCGAGCGCACCGAGGCGAACGTGCAGTTCCTGGCCGACCTGATCAAGGTCCTCGCAGGCAAGATCGAGTACACCTCGCGCGAGGAGGAGGACATCTTCCGCGGCGTGGAGGGCATGCTCGACACGCCCATGCATCTGCGCAGCATGACCAACTTCCGCAAGAGCCTGCCCAACATGGGCGACGACGGTCTGTACGCGCGCATGCGCAAGTGGACGGCCGGCAACTCGCACGGCTGGGTGTTCGACAATCCGGTCGATACGATCGACCTGGAGAAGGCCAGCATCATCGGCTTCGACTACACCGACGTCATCGACAATCCGGAAGTGCGGGTTCCGGTCATCAACTATCTGCTGCATCGGCTGGAAGCCCTGATCGACGGCCGGCCGCTCATCTACGTGATGGACGAGTTCTGGAAGATCCTCGATGGCAAGGGCGGCCTGAAGGAATTCGCCAAGAACAAGCAGAAGACCATCCGTAAACAGAACGGCCTGGGTATCTTCGCCACCCAGAGCCCGGAGGATGCGCTTGCCAGCGACATTTCCGCGGCGCTGGTCGAACAGACCGCGACGATGATCCTGCTGCCCAATCCCAATGCCAGCAAGGAAGACTACATGGACGGCCTCAAGCTCACCGAGGCCGAGTACCAGGTCGTGGTCAGCCTGGACGAGCGCTCGCGCTGCTTCCTGGTCAAGCAGGGCCATGGATCGTCGGTGTGCCAGCTCAATCTGCGCGGCATGGACGATGCGCTGTCGGTCATCTCGGCGTCGACCGACAATATCGAAATCATGCACCAGGTGCTGGAGCGCAAGGCCAAGGAGCACGGCGTCGCGCCGGACGATCTGACGCCCGAGCAGTGGTTGAACGAGTTCTACGCACGTCGCAAGGGCTCCGGAAAATCGGGTCCTGCGAGGTCGGTGTCTTCGGATAATCGGGGGGCGGCGGCGGTCAGCTGACCGCTTCGCCCAGTCACGCGTGGCAATCTTCTACAAGATCTGTGTTGAGGTGTTTATGGACAAGATGACGAAAGTCTTTAGCCGTACAGGTGTCGTTGCTGCAATTGCGCTGCTCACGCTGTTGCCCGCTACTGCTTTTGCGCAGTGGAAAGTGATCGATAAGACGCAAATTGACGAGAATAAAGCCAATACAAAGACGCTGGATCAGAAGCTGGACAAGATCCGCGGGGATAACGAGGTCGGCAAGGCCGAGAAACAGAAGTCCAGTGGCGATGAGGTCGACAAGCCGAAGGAAAAGCTGGTCAAGGTCGACGACAACTACGGTGTGTCCGATTGTGCTAGCAAGACTGCTGGCACTCCGGTGTCAACTGAACAGCAGCAGACCTGCGAATTGATCCAGCGTACGCGTAACTCGCAGTTCAATTACATGGTGGCGATGTACGACATCACCGAAAAGCGGTTGCAGCGCCTGCGCGATCTGGAACAGCAGCGCGCGAAAATCAGCACGAACCAGATCGGCTTGCTGGAAGACAACACGAACAAGCTGATCGCGTTGCGGGCGCTGATGGATATCGATCGTCAGCAGATGGAAGCAGCGATGTTTGCCTACGAGAAGCGCTTGTCCTACCTGACCCAAGTACAGTCAGCTGGTGGTTGGGCCGCTATGCGCGGCAAGAAAGCGCCTTCCGCCACCAATACTGGTGGAGGTGGCAGCTTGTTCGATGCGTTTGCCGGCCTTAGCGACCTGGCCCAGACGATCGCCGCTGGAGCAGTGATGAAAGGGGCACTGGAGTTGGCTAAGTCGAAAAAGCCTGATGGCGACTATAAGTCTTTGAGTATTGAGAATTAGTCTGTGTTAAGTGCTGCTTGGTTAAAAGTGGCTTGATGGTGGTTTGGCTCAGTGATGAGCATGGCATTATGGAGCGGTCATGAATTTCTTGCAGAATTACGCTAATTACGAGTTCTTCAAAGCCATCAACAATTTTCTGCGAGATGAAATCGACTACTTCCAGTGGTCATTGCTCATTCGCATGTCCGATTGGGTTGCAGTGACCGCGCTGAGCGCGTTGACGCTTTGGATTCTGTTCAAGGGCTACCAAGTTGCGACTGGTCAATCGCGCGAGTCGGCCATGGAGTTGGTCGTCAAGTCGTTGCGGTCGGCGCTGATCATTGGTGTGGCCATGAGCATGGTGGCTGCGGCTCGGCCTGAAGGAATGAAAGGACTGTATTGGAGGCTGACCGATGGACTGAGCAGCGCGATCGTTTTCACGGTGACCGGTAGCTCACAGAGTCCCTATGAGGCAATCGACGACAATCTGGCGATGATGCAGATCGCCATGACAAGTATCGATCAGATCGACAGTGCTGGTAATCCGGACATCGAGAAGGAGAAGGATCGCGCGAGGTTGTTCAGTGGGATCGGAATGGCTGGTCCTGGAATCGTGGGCGGCTCGTTGTTGTTGCTGAACAAGTTGGCAATGGCACTGTTCATCGGCTTTGGGCCATTGTTCATTCTTTGCCTGCTATTTGATGCCACAAAGTCATTGTTCCAAAAGTGGTTGACTTATGGGATCGGCACGGTGTTCTCCTTGGGGGTGCTTAGCTTCACGGTTGGCTTGGCGACGAAAGTCGTCGCTGTGGTAGGTGCCGCGTTCTTAGCGAAGTGGGCTGTGTCGGGTGGTGCAACTGAGGGCGTCGGCAGCATGTCATTGCAGCAGGGTGGTATCGGTTTGGTATTGAGTACCCTAATCATTACTGCGCCACCTATGGCGGCTGCATTTTTCCAGGGCACGCTCGGCCAATTCTCTCCTTACTCTGGCTTTGGTCAGGTCGGACGGGATCCTGCGTCTGGTAGGCCTCGCGCGCCGCAGTCACCTGGTGGCGAATCGGCGTTTCGAGGAGGAGATTTCAATTCGTCTCAGTCCGTCACTCCTAATCACTCCACAAGGCAGGTTCAGTTTTCTTCTGACGCTTCTGGTCAAACAGGTGCCGGTAGGTACAGGCCGCAGGACGTCGTTTGATAATATGTTTGGAGGTGATGTTTTGAAGGCGATAGTCTTTGCTTCTTGCTTACTGCTCAGTCCGATGGCCTTGGCGCAAACTGCCTGCCCGTCGGGAGTGGCTCCTGGCAGTCCTCAATGTGGCCCGAGCCCCGGAGGCGAGGATGGGTCTGCGCGGTTGACGGGAGAGTGGATCAAGACGTGGGGGGCTATCGCACGTGCGTCCAGCGGAGATGTCGGAAGCAGCACTGGAAGGTTTTCGGAATCGGATGCTGAGGCCGGTGCGTTGGAAAGGTGTGCTGGCCTCGGAAATTCGGACTGCAAGGTTGTTTTTACCTACAAAAACCAGTGTGTTGCCGTTGTCCAAGGTCCTGATGGAACTGGGGTGGGGAAAATAGTGAGTGGCGCGACCGTGAGCGCCGCGAAGAAAGAAGCGCTGCGTCGCTGTAAAGAGGCTTCAGGTTCTGAGTGCACAGTCATAGGTACGGATTGCTCTAAGCCCTACTTCAGGGAATATTGATTTTCTTTTTGCGGTGTTGGATTTAACGAGTCCTGTTCATGGTGGACGCGTTTTTTCAAGTGATCACTTTCGCCATGTGTGAATACGTATGCAGGCACCGCTGAAATTCCTGCATCAACGCTACTCTAGCGCAGCGTTTCGCGTGCCCGTCGCACGCGCGATTTCTGCCCGAAGGGGGGCGTTGCATGTCTCAGGCTCCATGGTGGCGCGGTGCCGTCATCTATCAGATCTATCCGCGTAGCTTCCTCGACGCCAACGGCGACGGTATCGGCGATTTGCCGGGCATCGTGCGCAAGCTGGACTACATCGCGGCGTTGGGCGTGGATGCGATCTGGATCTCGCCGTTCTTCAAGTCGCCGATGGCCGATTTCGGCTATGACATCGCCGACTATCGTGAGGTCGATCCGCTGTTCGGCACCATGGCCGACTTCGATGCCCTGCTGGCCAAGGCGCATGCGCTGGGCCTGAAGGTGATGATCGACCAGGTGCTCAGTCACACCTCGGTGGAGCACGACTGGTTCAAGGAAAGCCGTCAGAGCCGCGACAATCCGAAGGCGGATTGGTACGTGTGGGCCGATGCGCGCGAAGACGGGGCGCCGCCCAACAACTGGCTGTCGATCTTCGGTGGCGTGGCGTGGCAGTGGGAACCGCGCCGCGGGCAGTACTATCTGCACAATTTCCTTGCCTCGCAGCCGGATCTGAACTTCCACAATCCGCAGGTGCAGCAGGCGACGCTGGACAACGTGGAGTTCTGGCTGGCGCGCGGTGTCGACGGCTTCCGCCTGGACGCGATCAATTTCTGCTTCCATGATCCGCAACTGCGCGACAACCCGCCCAAACCGCCGGAAAAGCGCGTCGGGCGCGGCTTCAGCCCGGACAATCCGTACGCCTTCCAGTACCACTACTACAACAACACGCAGGCGGAGAACCTGCCGTTCCTGCAGAAGCTGCGCAGCCTGCTCGACCGCTATCCGGGGACGGTAAGCCTGGGCGAGATCTCGTCGGAGGATTCGCTGGCGACCACGGCCGAATACACCCGCGCAGGGCACCTGCACATGGGCTACAGCTTCGAATTGCTGACCGACGATTTCAGCGCGGCCTACATCCGCGAGACGGTCTCGCGTCTGGAAGCGGCGATGACCGAAGGCTGGCCGTGCTGGGCGATTTCCAATCATGACGTGCAACGCGCGGTGACGCGTTGGGGGCAGGGTGCCGAGACGCCGGCCTTCGCGCGGCTGCTGATCGCGATGCTGTGTTCGCTGCGCGGCTCGGTCTGCGTCTACCAGGGCGAAGAGCTGGGCCTGGGCGAGGCAGAGGTGCCGTTCGAGGCGCTGCAGGATCCCTACGGCATTGCATTCTGGCCGAACTTCAAGGGCCGCGATGGGTGCCGGACGCCGCTGCCATGGGATGCCAGCGAGCAAGCCGGTTTCAGCACCGGGACGCCTTGGTTGCCGATCGCGGCAGCGCATCGCGCACAATCGGTGGCGGCACAGGAGGCCGACCCGCAGTCGGTCCTGCATGCGATTCGCCAGTTCCTGGCCTGGCGCAAGCGCCATCCGGCCTTGCGTGAGGGCGACATCGTCTTCCACGAGACGGCCGAGCCCGTGCTGATGTTCCAGCGTCGCCACGCCGCGCATCGCTTGCTGCTGGCGTTCAATCTGTCCGCCGAGGCCGCCGACGTGGCGCTGCCTGAGGGCAGCTGGCAGGCGCTGCAGGTGCCGGGCGTGGTCGCGGGTGCGGTCGAAGAGCGCTTGCGTTTGCCCGGCTATGCGATGGTGTGCCTGCAGGGCGCATGAGCGGGACCAAATGATTCCTGCGACGGCGGCGTCGCATCCTGCTGTGTGGCTACGGCACTGCCGAGCTGTTGTTTTGGAAGACAGTCCGGCGTGCATCGCGTCGGATAAGGCCTCATGCATACGACGGACGTGGGCGTTTGTTGGACGACAAGGATCGCTCTGGAAGTTCAAGTTAAGTGTCCGTAGTAAGCATGTTGCGGTGACCACGCCACGCCGTCTTCGCGGTTTGGCGTGCCCGGTAATCAGGGCACGCGTCGTCGCCGACAATCACGCCGTCCTGGAACCAAGGCCAGCTCGGAGACTTGCCTTGCTGGCCCACACAACAGATTGGTGCGCCGATGCCGATGCCGATGCCGATGCCGGCTAGGCGACGCGGCCACGAATCCGCCGTCATCGCTGCGCTGGTGTCCATCGCGGCAATGTCACCATGTCTGCACGCCAGCCTTTGTGATCTGAAACGCCGCTTTTCCAGCGACGCCACCTGGTCTCGATCTCGCGGCCTCCTGGCTGAGACCCGTCGTTGGCGATGACGGTGCTGGCGTGGATCAGCTGCCGCAGTATCGATTCGGCGCGGATGCATCCTCCGTGGTGCGGTCGGGCCGACCAGTTCGGAGTTCAGCAATGAATGTCCGGGCATGGCGCTTTCTGGCACGCAGAGGGCTTGGGCCATGCACTCATAAGTTACGGCTCTTCCGGCGACAAGGGCCGTGCCGCGCTCTTGCGGCTTTTTGTTGGGAACTTCGCAGACGCGGCTAGATCTCTATCAGTTCCCGCACGATCGCTTCTGTAGATCTTCTTGCACGCCAAGAGGTTGATGTGCGCCCACAAATTCTCTCGTCTTGATTCCCGTCTTGATCCAATCAGCAGACCAGATCGCCGCCGCTGCGCGATCCCGATTTCATCGTGTTCTCTCCGGTCACCCCAAATTTTGACGCAACCGTCCGCGGCAACCGCCCCAACGAAAACGCCCGCCGGGTGCGCCGGCGGGCGTCGTCTGCAGCCTCTACGCGGGACTCAGAACTTGTAGTTCACGCCCAGCATGTAGGTGCGTCCCCATTCGACGTACTCCAGCGGGCGATCCTTGGTGCCGGCGTAGGTGCGGTAGGGCGAGTTGGTCAGGTTGCTCGCCTGCAGCAGCAGGCTCAGCCCGGCCAGGCTGCTGCCGTCGGCGAAGGTATAGCTGACCTGCGCGTCGGTGACGTTCTCGCCGACCACGTAGCGCAGCGTGCGGTTGCCGTTGAAGTTGCCGATCTCGCCGATGAAGTCCGAGCGCCGCCGCTGGCTGACGCGCGCCTCGAAGCCGTTGCGCTCGTAGTAGGCGGTGAAGTTGTACACGCGCTTGGACAGGCCGGGCAGGTCGATCGGCGCCGAGCCCACGCTGGAGGCGCTTTCGGGATCGACGATCTTGATGTCGCTGTCGTTGAACGTGGCACTGGCCTGGATGCCGAAGCCGCGCAGGCTGTCGGTGAACATGTCCAACGGCAGCGAGGCGGTCAGCTCGAGCCCGCGCAGGGTGCCGCCCTTGCCGTTCTGCGGCGAGGAGAAGGTGCCGGTGGTCTGCACCGGCACGGTCATGTTGGGCGGCCGCACGTAGCTGGCGAGCAGGGCGGAGAAGTCGTAATCGTCGCGCGATTGCGTATAGATGTAGCTCTTCAGGTCCTTGTAGAACACCGCGGCGGCCACGTAGGCCTTCTCGCCGAAGTACTTCTCGTACGACAGGTCCAGCGCGTTGGCGCGCCACGGGTCGAGCAGGGGATTGCCGCCGCTGCCGCCGGGCTTGCCGGTGGAGGTGTCCACGCCGAAGTCCAGGCCGGCGCGCATCTGGTCCACGCGCGGCCGCGCCACCTGCTTGGCCGCGGCGAAGCGCAGGGTCTGCTGGTGCGGGAACAGGAAGGCCAGGTTGAGGCTCGGCAGCCAATCGTTGTAGGTCTTGCCGGCGTCGATCGGCAGCACGTTCTGGCCGGCCGGACGGGACTGGTCGAAGTAGCTGGACTGCGAGCTCTGGTCGGCGTGCTGCAACTGCACGCCGATGTTGCCGCGCACGCCGACCTCGCCGATGTCGGTGTTGATGTTGGCGCGGAGCCAGGCCGTGGTGATCTTCTCCTGCACCGTCCAGGACTTCGGAATCAGGTAGTCCAGATTGGTGACCGGGTTGAAGGTCATGTAGCGCGAGACCGCCGCCGGCACGTTCCAGGCCGGGATGGTGCCGATGCCGGCGAAGCCGAGGTTGACCGGGTCGTACTGCAGGTCGCTGGCGATGCTGGTGTCGCCTTGCGCGCCGAGCAGGATGTTGCCTTCGGCCTGGGTCTTCTGCTTGCGGCGGTCGGCGTAGTTCACGCCCACGTCGATGTCCGAGAACCAGGTCAGCGCCTGCGGCGCCGGCAGGGTCGCCGCCAGGCGGCCACCCTTCAGCCGGTCCTCGACCTCCGGCACCTTGCCGTAGCCGGAGCCGTAGATGGTGTTGGTCAGGAACAGGTTGTTCGGGTCGGAGTAGTCGCGGCCGGGGGTGATCTGCGAGAAGCCATTCGGCTTGACCACGAGACCGACCGTGTCCAGCTGCGGCATCGGCACCAGCTGCAGGTTGTTCTCCAGGTTCAGCTCCTTGCGGGTGGCCTTGGAGTAGTTCAGATCGGCCATCAGGCGCACGCTGCCGAGGTTGAACTCGTTGTTCCAGCCGAATGCGTCGATCTTGTCCTTGCGCTTGTTGTACATGCCGCGCACCAGCGGATACACGCCGCTGGCGGTGCCGCCGGTGAAGCTGCCGCTGGCGTCGACCTGCGGATTGGTGATCAGCAGGCCGGGCGTGTAGCCGCCGTTGTAGTTGCTGAGATTGACCTCGAACTGATTGGCGGTGTCGATCTGCTCGGCTTCGGTATGGAATGCGTCGAAGGTGCTGGTCCAACTGCTGGACGGACGGAACTGCACGGTCGCCATCACGCCGTCGCGCTTGTTGTTGCCGGTGCGGCGCAGCGCCTTGATGCCGTCGGAGAAGTAGGTGCCAGGCGCCACGCCGGGACGGCTGCCGCTGTCGGTGTTCTGCGTGGTCCACGGCTCGTACAGGCCGACCTGGTTTTCCTGGATGGGCATGTCGCTGTGTGCATAGCCGATCGAGAAGCCCAGGGTGTTGTCCAGGAACTGGTCGATGTAGCTGGCGCTGAAGCGGTTGCCGAAGGCGTCGACGTTGGCGGCCTTGCCGAGCGAACTCTTCTGCAGGCGGCCGCTGACGGCGATCACCCGGTCCGGAAAGCTCAGCGGACGCACGGTCTGCATGTCGATGGTGCCGGACAGGCCCTGGCCGACCAGGCCGGCGTCGGGCGTCTTGTACACGGTCACGCCGTTGACCAGTTCCGAGGGATACTGGTCGAACTCGACGCTGCGGTTGTCGCCGGTGCTGACCACTTCGCGGCCGTTGAGCAGGGTGGTGGCGAAGTCGGGCGACAGGCCGCGCACGCTGATCACCTGGGCGCGGCCGGCGACGCGCTGCGCGGCCAGGCCGGGTAGGCGCCCGAGCGATTCGGCGATGCTCACGTCCGGCAGCTTGCCGATGTCCTCGGCCGAGATCGCTTCGACGATGGACGTCGAGTCCTGCTTGATCGCGATGGCGTTCTCGATGCCGCGGCGGATGCCGGTCACCTGGACCTTGTCCAGTTCGGTGACCGGATCCTTGGACGTGGTGGCGGTGGTATCGGACTGTGCCGCAGCCAGCATCGGCGTCATCGCGACGGCCAGCGCCAGCGTCAGCGCGTTGCGCTTGTGGTTCAACATTTTCCCCTCCCAGGCAATGTTGTCTTGCGAATGTCTGAACCGGCGAGGCGGCCGGATGTGCGTGTCGCGCAGCCGCAGGGCGGTGTCGCGATTGCGCTGTATGGTAGACACGCGGCTTCGTCGCGAACGTCCGCTGCATACGTATTCACTGGCCTGCATCGCATTGGAAGCGCTTTCAGGATCGCAATGTCGTACGCGCGCCGCTACGCCGGTGCCGCGGCGAGCATGCGCGTGCTTCATGCAACTGACGTCGTGCTGCATGCACATTCGGGTGCTGCACTGAGAGTGATGCCAGGGAGTCCGCCGGCATGCGGACCACGGGCGAGCTTGCAGATGGCGCGACATGGTTTGGCGGACGCGCCGCGGCGCGCCGCTGACCTGCCGCGCACGATGGCGCGGCGCCGCAGAGGCGAGCGCCGTGATCCGGCATGGCGAGTGCATGCCTCCGCCGCTGTGCTGCCGGCGGTGCCGCGTGCCGCATGGTGGTGCGTCAGCGCGATGCCGCCGTGCCAGCGGAGGCCGGCGCCGGGTCCAGCGGGACGAAACGGATCGCCTGGCCGCCGCCGGGCGCCAGCTTCACCTGCAACTGATCGCGGCTGGTGACCATGCGCTGCTCGCGCACGAAGTCGAACGGATTGTGCTGGTAATCGGCGGCGTCGCCGTCGCGGTAGATCTCGGCGCGATAGCGTACGCCGGGTTCGAGGAAGCTCAGCGCGATCGGCAGCACGCGGCCGTGCTCGTCGGTGATGCTGCCGAGAAACCAGTCGCGGCTGTGGCGGTCCTTGCGCACGATGGTCACGTAATCGCCGATCTCGCCGTCGAGCACGCGGCTGTCGTCCCAGTCCACCGCCACGTCCTCGATGAAGCGGAACGCGTCGCGGTGCTGCAGGTAGTGCTCGGGCAGGTCGGCCGCCATCTGGATCGGGCTGTACAGGGTCACGTACAGCGCCAGTTGCCGCGCCAGCGTGCTCGGAATCGCGCGTCCACCGCGGCCCTTCAGGCTGAGAATGCCGGGGGTGTAGTCCATCGGTCCGGCCAGCATCCGGGTGAACACCAGGTTCACTTCGTGCTCCGGCGGATTCGGCGGCTCGCCCCAGGCGTTGTACTCCATGCCGCGCGCGCCTTCGCGCGAGAGCCAGTTCGGGTAGGTGCGGCGCAGGCCGGTGTCCTTGATCGGTTCGTGGGCATTGACCGAGAGGTGGCGCATGGCCGCCTCCTGCACCACCTTGAGATGGTGGCGGGCCATGAACTGGCCATCGTGCCATTCGCGCCACAGCGGGCCGCCGGCGGGATTGCGCCGGTCCACCTGGCCGTCGTCGCAGACGTAGCCGGTCTTGAAGGTGTCCACGCCCAGCCGCGCGTACAGGTCCAGCGCCGCATCGAGCTGATCTTCATAGTGCTCTACCGCACAGCCGGTCTCGTGGTGACCGATCAGGTGCACGCCCTTCTTCGCCGCGTAGGCGCTGAGCGCATCGATGTCGAAGTCCGCGGTGGCACGGGTGAAGTCGAAGTCGTCGCCGTGGCCGACCCAGTTGCCGTCCCAGCCGGGGTTCCAGCCTTCGACCAGCACGCCACGAAAGCCGTGCGCTGCGGCGAAGTCGATGTAGCGGCGGGTGTTGGCGGTGGTGGCGGCATGCCTTGGGCCGCGCGCCCAGGTGTCCTGGTTCAGGTGCATCGACCACCACACGCCGATGTACTTGGCCGGGTGCACCCAGCTCACGTCGCCCAGCGCGTTGGGTTCGTTGAGATTGAGGATCAGGTTGGAATCGACCAGGCCACCAGCGGTGTCGCTGATCTGCAGCGTGCGCCACGGCGTGTCGAAGGGCAGGGACCGGCGCACCTTCCAGCCTTCCGCCGACGGCGACAGTTGCGCATGCAGGCGCTGGCCTTCGCCGCGGCGCAGCCACATCCCTGCGTAGTCGACCAGGGCCGCCTCGTGGATGGCCAGGTGCAGGCCGTCCTGGCTGCGCAGGGTGAACGGCGTGTGCGCCAGCGGCACCTCGCGCAGCGGCGTGCGTCGGTACAGGTATTCGTAGTGGATGGGCGCGCCGGCGGGAATCCACCAGGCGGTCGCGTCGGGGACGATGTCGAACTCGGTGAGTTCCTCGTCGATGATCGCTTCCTGCATGCCGGGCTGCTGCGGAAAGTTGTAGCGGAAGCCGAGCCCATCATCGTAGACCCGGAACACCACCGCGAAGCGACGCTGGCGGCCGCCGCGCTCGCCCAGCTCCACGCGCAGCTCGTTGTAGTGGTTGCGCACGTAGCGGCGCTCGCCCCACGGCTGTTCCCAGGTCTCGTCGACGCTGCGGCTGTGCTGGTCCAGCACCGCCAGGTCGCGATCCAGCGCGCCGTCGCGCAACTGAAAGCCCAGCCGCGATTCGCCGATCACCGGCTCGCCCAGGCGCTGCACGCGATAGCTGGGACGGCCGTCGTCCAACTGCAGGGAGACGCGCAGGATCTTGCCCGGCGAGTCCACGCTGGCCACCGTCTGCGGCGCGGCGTACAGGCATGGCGCAACGCACCACAACACGCTCGCCAGCAACGACGGCAGACGCAGGCGCGACAGGACCTCAAACAGCGGCATCTCCCCTCCCAGGGCGACCGTGGCATCGCAACGACTATAGCGAGGCGGTTCCTGGCCGCCGGAGGCCCGTACGATGAATACGTATGCAACTGCACGCGCCGCGGTGCCGCCCGTCTACCATGTCCGCAGCGCCCCGCGATGCGGAGGCGGCGACCGCAGTGCCGGCATGCCGGCCTGCGCTTCCACCATGCAGGCAAAGAGGGAGGGAGGTCGATCGGTGCGAGCCGGTCTGCCGCTTCGATGCTGAAGATGATTTGCTTGGCCGCCACCTTGGGTGCTGCGGCGTCGGCGTCTGCTGGACAGGCGTCATTGCAGTGGCGTGGCCAGACCGCGCAGGCCGAGGCCACCGCCGACGGCGGTTTCGTGCTGCACGCGGCCCAAGGCACGCGCACGGTGTCGGCGCAGCCGTTGCGCAGCGAAACCGATAGCCCGTTGTTCGACGCGCTGTTCGCGCTGGCGCAACAGGAACTGCGCGACGACCAGGTCCAGGCGATCCGCGATCCGGCGTTCGATCACGGCAAGCCGTTGCCATGCGATTGCTACCAGACCGGCGAGCGCTGGCCCTACGTGTGGACCCGCGACGTCAGCTATGCCGCGGACCTGGCCCTGGCGCGGCTGGATCCCGAGCGCACGCGCCGCTCGCTGCGCTTCAAGCTGTCGCCGATGCGCGGCACCGACGCGCTGCCGGGGCTGTTCGTGGCGCAGGACACCGGCTCCGGCGGCAGTTGGCCGGTGAGCAGCGACCGCGTGGTGTGGTTCCTGGCCGCGCGCCACCTGCTGGACGATCCGGCCTTCGCCGCCGACACCCGCGCTGCACTCACTGCCACGCTGGCGCAGGATCGCGCGTTCGCGTTCGACCCGCGCATCGGCCTGTACCGCGGCGAGACCTCGTTCCTGGACTGGCGCGAGCAGACCTATCCGGCCTGGACCCGCGAGGATGTCGGCTTCATCGCCAGTTCCTTCGCGCTGTCCACCAACGTGCTGCATTACCAGACGCTGCGCCTGGGCGAGCGCCTGGCCCGGGAGCAGGGCGACACGCAGGCGGCCGCGCGCTATGCCGACTGGGCCGACGCGCTGCGCCAGGCGATCGCGCAGCGTTTCTGGCGCGAGGACCGCGGTACCTACGTCGGCTACATCGGCACCGCCGAGCACCCGGTGCGCTACGAACGCTACGATCTGCTGGGCCTGTCGCTGGCAGTGCTGGCCGACGTACTGCCGGCCGCGCGCGCGCGCCAGGCGCTGGCCCGCTATCCGGCGGTGGAGGCGGGCAGCCCGGTGGTGTGGCCGCAGCAGCACGACGTGCCGATCTACCATAACCGGGCGATCTGGCCGTTCGTCAGCGCCTATGCGCTGCGCGCGGCGCGGCAGACCGACGACAGTGCGCGCATTGACCTGGAAGTGCGCTCGCTGCTGCGCGGCGCCGCGCTGGCCGGCTCGAACATGGAGAACTACGAGTTTCTGAGCCAGGCCGTGCATGTCGACGACGGTCCGCTCAGCGGCCCGGTGGTCAATTCGCCGCGGCAGCTGTGGTCGGTGGCCGGCTACCTGGCGATGGTGGTCGAGGGCGTGTTCGGCGTGGAGGACGATGGCCGCGTGCTGCCCAAGTTGCCGACCAGCCTGGTGCCCATGCTGTTCGGCGAGCGCCAGGAGATCGCGTTGCAGCTGAAGGACCGCCGGATCGTGCTGCGCCGGCCGATGCAGCTGCAGGGCGACCTGCTGGTCGCCGGCAAGACCCACAGCCAGAACGGCGTCATCACCATCGACTTGGTGGCACGCCACAGCGGAAGTGCGCCCTTGCAGATGCTGACGGCAGAAGACGCCTTCGCACCGCTGGCACCGCCGGCATCGCAGGTGCGACGCGAGACCGGGGGCTGGCGGGTGCAGGCGGCTGCGGACACGGTGTTGTACGTCGATGGGCAGGCACGCGAGGGCAGCGCCGACGGCGCGCTGCTGCCGCTGGCCGAGCGCGTGCAATGCCTGAGTCTCACCCGGAAGGGTGCGCGTTGGGAGTCGCTGCATAGCCCCACCGTCTGCGTCGGCGACGTCGCCCGCGTGGAGGGCGCCGACGACTGGACGTGGACGGCGCCGCACGATGGCGTGTATCGGCTGAGCCTGCGTTACGTCAACGCGCATGGGCCGATCAACACCGGCGTCACCGCCGCGGTCAAACGCCTGCAGGTGCAGTGCGGCGCAGCGTCGCCGCAGTCGCAGCCGCTGGTGATGCCGCACAGCGTCGGCGAGCAGACCTCAACGGCAGCGATGTTCGCGCTGCAGGCCGGGCAGCGTTGCGTCGCGCGATTGCTGCCGGCGGCGAACATGAGCGCGCTGCAGCACTTCGCACGCTACACCGGAGGCCAGGGCGGCGCCGATGGCGTGGTCAATACCGCCGATGTCGCCGCGCTGCTGATCGCGCCGGCCGGCCCGATCGAGGAACGTCCATGAGCGCCTTGCCACGTGCCAAGCCGGCGCTGTCGTTCTGGCAGATCTGGAACATGTGCTTCGGCTTTCTCGGTATCCAGTTCGGTTTCGCGCTGCAGAACGCCAACGCCAGCCGCATCTTCCAGACCCTGGGCGCGGACATGGAGCAGGTGCCGGGACTGTGGATCGCCGCACCGCTGACCGGCCTGATCGTGCAGCCGATCGTCGGTTACCTGTCCGACCGCACCTGGAACCGTTTCGGCCGGCGTCGCCCGTACTTCATGGTCGGCGCGTTGTTCACCACGTTGGCCCTGCTGGTGATGCCGAACTCGCCGACGCTGTGGGTAGCTGCCGGCACGCTGTGGGTGCTGGACGCCTCGATCAACATCTCGATGGAGCCATTCCGCGCCTTCGTCGGCGATCAGTTGCCGACGCGCCAGCGCGCCACGGGCTATGCGATGCAGAGCTTCTTCATCGGTGTCGGCGCGGTGGTGGCGAGCATGCTGCCGTGGCTGCTGGCGCACTGGGGCGTCAGCAACACCGCCGGCCCCGGGGAGGTGCCGGCGACGGTGCGCTACGCGTTCTATGTCGGCGGCGCGGTGCTGTTCCTGTCCATCGGCTGGACCGTGCTGCGCACCCGCGAGTATCCGCCCGAAGATCTGCACGGCAGCGACGTCGCCACCGCGGCCGCCGCGGCGGCGCAACCGCGCCGTGTCGATGGCGCCGCTGCGCTGTGGTGCGCGGTGGGTATTGCCGGCGCGGCCGCCATCGCCTGGTGCCGCGGCGACCGCATGCTGTACGTGCTGGCCGGCCTGTGCATCGCTTACGGCGTGCTGCAGGGCGTGGCACCGCGCCTGCGTCGCGGACACATGCTGGCGGCGATCGTCTGCGATCTGCAGACCATGCCGCGGGCGATGCGGCGCCTGGCCGGGGTGCAGTTCTTCTCCTGGTTCGCGTTGTTCGCGATGTGGATCAACACCACCGCCGCGGTCACCCAGACCCACTACGGCACCCAGGACGTCACCTCGGCCGCCTACAACGAGGGCGCCAACTGGGTCGGTGTGCTGTTCGCCGCCTACAACGGCTTCGCCGCACTGGCCGCGATCGCCATTCCGCTGCTGGTGCGCGCCTGCGGGCTGCGCGTGAGTCATCTGCTGAATCTGTGCCTGGGCGCGGCCGGCCTGCTGTCGTTCCTGTGGATCCGCGATCCGCAGTGGCTGTTGCTGTCGATGGTCGGCGTGGGCTTCGCCTGGGCCTCGATCCTGTCGTTGCCCTACGCCTTGCTGTCGGACAGCGTGCCGGCGGCGAAGATGGGCGTGTACATGGGCATCTTCAATTTCTTCATCGTGATCCCGCAGTTGGTCGCGGTCAGCGTGCTGGGCTTCGTGCTCACGCACTGGCTCGGCGGCCGGCCGCTGTACGCGCTGGCGATCGGCGGCGGCAGCCTGCTGGTGGCGGCGCTGTGCGTGCTGTGGGTGCCGTCGGATTCGGGAGCGAACGCATGATCGATCGGATGTCGTTGTTGGCGCTGGCCCTGCTGGGTGCCTGCGCCGCGTCGGCGCAGGCCCAGGCGCCTGCGCAGGAGGAGTTCTACGGCACGCTGGAGCCGTTCGCCAGTGACGCGGTGTACTTCGTGGTCACCGATCGCTTCGTCAACGGCGATCCCGGCAACGATCACCGCAACCAGGGCGGTGCGCATCGCACCTTCGATATCCCGATCCCGGCGCCGCCGGGCGAGAGCGACAACATCGGCTACCTCGGCGGCGACTTCAAGGGCGTGGTCGACAACGCCGGCTACATCCGCGACCTGGGCTTCGGCGCGGTGTGGATCACGCCGATCGTCGACAACCCGGACGAGGCCTTCACCGGCGGCAAGCCGATCACCTGGGGCAGCTCGCTGAGCGACCGTGGCAAGACCGGTTACCACGGCTACTGGGGCGTGAATTTCTACAAGCTCGACGAGCATCTGCCGAGTCCGGGCCTGGATTTCGCCGGCTTCACCCAGGCGATGCACGCGCAGCAGTTGAAGGTGGTGCTGGACATCGTCGGCAATCACGGCTCGCCCGCCTGGACCATGCCCAAGCGGCAGCCGATGTTCGGCCAGGTCTTCGACCGCGACGGCAAGCTCATCGCCGATCACCAGAACCTGCCGCCGTCCAAGCTGGACCCGGCGCACAACCCGCTGCACGCGTTCTACAACACCGGCGGCAACCTGGCGCAGCTGTCCGATTTCAACGAGCGCAACCCGGCGGTGATGGAGTATCTGGTCGGCGCCTATTCGCAGTGGCTGGGGCAGGGCGCCGATGCGTTCCGGATCGACACCATCGGTTGGATGCCGGACAGCTTCTGGCACGAGTTCGTGCGCCGCATCCGCGCGCAGCGCCCGGGCATGTTCATGTTCGGCGAGGACTTCGACTACAACGCGCACAAGATCGCCGGCCACACCTGGGCCAACAACGCCGGCGTCAGCGTGCTGGATTTCCCGCTCAAGCAGGCGCTGGCGGCGACCTTCGGCCACGCCCAGCGCGGCTACGAAACGCTGCAGCCGGCGCTGTACCTGGAACGCGGCCCGTACGCCAATCCGTACGAGCTGATGACCTTCTACGACAACCACGACATGGCGCGGCTGGACGCCAGCGACGCCGGTTTCATCGATGCGCACAACTGGCTGTTCACCGCGCGCGGCATCCCGGTGATCTACTACGGCTCGGAGACCGGCTTCATGCGCGGGCGCGCCGAGCATGCCGGCAACCGCAACTACTTCGGCCAGGAGCGGGTGAACGCGGCGCCGAGCAGCCCGATCTTCGCGCCGCTGCGGCGCATCGCCACGCTGCGCCGGCGCAGCCCGGCGCTGCAGCGCGGCCTGCAGCTCAATCTGCAGCTGTCCGGCGACGAGGCGGTGTTCTACCGGGTGTTCCAGCATGCGGGCAGCACTCAGACCGCGCTGGTGCTGCTGAACAAGAGCGACGCGCCGCGCACGCTGGAAGTGCGCCGCTATCTGCAGCCCGGCACCTGGCACGACGGCTTCGACGGCAGCGCCACCGAGGTGACCGATGCGCTGCGCGCCGAGGTGCCGGCACATGGCGTGCGCGTGTTCCTGTCCGATGCGCCGATCGTGCGCCCGGACCTGCGCGCGCGGCTGCGCTGGCTGATGGCGGCCAAGGACGGCGTCGCGCCGACGCCGTAAACGCGGTGCTGCCGGTCGGCGTCAGCGCGCCGGCCGTCGGCGCCCGAGCAGGGCTCAGTTGCGCAGCAGCGAGGAGCCGCGCAGCGCCAGCGTCACCGGTAGGGTGCGGCTGCTCACCGGCTGTCCGGCGATCTGCGCCAGCAGGGTGTCCACCAGCACCGCGCCGGCCAGCTTGGTGTCTTGCTGCACCGTCGACAGCGCCGGATCGACGCTGGCCGCCACCGGGATATCGTCGAAGCCGGCCAGGGCCACGTCCTCGGGCACGCGCAGGCCGTGCTCGCGCAAGGCCTTCAACGCGCCGATGGCGATCAGGTCGCTGGCGGCGAACAGCGCATCGAAGCGTTCGCCGCGGCCGAGCAGGGCCAGGGCGGCCTCGTAGCCGGATTGCTCGGTGGTGATCGCATCGACCTGCAGCGCCGGCGTGGCCTCGGCGCCGGCCGCGCGCAGTGCATGCAGGTGGCCGCGGTAGCGTTCCAGGAATTCGGGGTAATGGTTGGAGGCGTCGCCGAGGAAGGCGATGCGGCGGCGGCCCTGCGCCAGCAGGTGCGCGGTGATGTCGTGCCCGCCCTGGAAGTTGTCGCTGCCGATCGACACCCCCGGCTGCCCGGGCAGCACCGCGCCCCAGCGCACGAAGTGCGTGCCCTGGTCGACCAGGTGCTGCAGCCGTTGCTGCGCCTGCAGGTAGTCGCCATAGCCGAGCAGGATCAGTCCGTCCGCCTTCTGGCTGTCGCCGTAGTCGGCGCGCCAGTTGTCCGACAACTGCTGGAACGACACCAGCAGGTCGTAGCCATGGCGGGCGCAAGCGCGGGTGATAGAGCCCAGCATCGAGTGGAAGAACGGGTTGATCAGCGAGTCGTCGGTGGTCGGGTCTTCGAAGAACAGCAGCGCCAGGGTGCCGGCATTGCGCAGGCGCAGGCTGGAGGCGTGCTTGTCGACCTTGTAGTTCAGCTCGCGCGCGATCGCCAGGATCTTGCGCCGGGTCTGCTCGTTGACCGCCGGACTGCCGCGCAGCGCGCGCGAGACCGTGGGTTGCGACACGCCTGCCAGATAGGCGATGTCCAGCGATGTGGCCTTGCCTTTGATGACGGCGCGTCCGGGTGCGGAGAAAACGTCGGCGAAGCATGCCATGGCGCCCGCTGTAGCTCTTGCTGCGGCGCAGCGAAGACCTCGGGCGCGCACCAGGAATGACCGTTTTGGTAAACGGCCGCAATTACCATTTTGGTAAAAGCTGGTTTACCATTCTTGTCTATCGACCTGATCCGGACATGGGTGGCCCGCGGCGACGCCGGCCGAGCGTGCGACATGAGCACTACCACCGCCCTCGCTTGAGTTCCCGCCCAAGGCTGTCCGAGCAGGCGCCCTTGTGGCGCCTTCTTTCTGTCCCGCGCCCAGGCTGGCCTGCCGCCGAGGTGGCGCGGACGTCATCCCCCCGTTTCCCTTTCCGCCGACTCCCATGATCACGATCACGCTCCCCGACGGCAGCCGCCGCGAATTCGAACACCCCGTCAGCCCCATGGACGTGGCCCAGTCCATCGGCCCCGGCCTGGCCAAGGCGACCATCGCCGGCCAGGTCGACGGCCGCCTGGTCGACGCCTGCGACCTCATCGACCACGACGCCAGCCTGCGCCTGATCACCGCGAAGGACGCCGAAGGCGTGGAGATCATCCGCCACTCCTGCGCGCACCTGGTCGGTCACGCGGTCAAACAGCTGTATCCCGAGGTCAAGATGGTGATCGGCCCGGTCATCGCCGAAGGCTTCTACTACGACATCTACAGCGAGCGCCCGTTCACCCCCGAGGACATGGCGGCGATCGAGAAGCGCATGCAGGAGCTGATCGCGCAGGACTACGACGTGATCAAGAAGGTCACCCCGCGCGCCGAGGTCATCGAGCTGTTCAAGCAGCGCGGCGAGGACTACAAGCTGCGCCTGATCGAGGACATGCCCGACGACGTCACCGCGATGGGCCTGTACTACCACCAGGAATACGTGGACATGTGCCGCGGCCCGCACGTGCCGAACACGCGTTTTCTCAAGGCCTTCAAGCTGACCCGCATCTCCGGCGCCTACTGGCGCGGCGACGCCAAGAACGAGCAGCTGCAGCGCATCTACGGCACCGCCTGGGCCGACAAGAAGCAGCTCGAGGCCTACATCCTGCGCATGGAGGAGGCCGACAAGCGCGACCACCGCAAGATCGGCAAGCAGCAGGACCTGTTCCACCTGCAGGAAGAGGGCCCGGGCCTGGTGTTCTGGCACCCCAAGGGCTGGTCGATCTGGCAGGTGGTCGAGCAGTACATGCGCAAGGTCTACCGCGACAGCGGCTACGGCGAGGTGCGCTGCCCGCAAATCCTGGACGTGTCGCTGTGGCAGAAGTCCGGCCACTGGGACAACTACCAGGACAACATGTTCTTCACCGAGTCGGAGAAGCGCACCTACGCGGTCAAGCCGATGAACTGCCCCGGCCACGTGCAGGTGTTCAACCAGGGCCTGCACAGCTACCGCGACCTGCCGATCCGCTACGGCGAGTTCGGCGCCTGCCACCGCAACGAGCCGTCCGGCGCGCTGCACGGCATCCTGCGCGTGCGCGGTTTCACCCAGGACGACGGCCACATCTTCTGCACCGAGCAGCAGATCGAGGCCGAGGTCACCGCCTTCCACCAGCAGGCGCTGAAGGTGTACGGCGACTTCGGTTTCGACGACATCCAGATCAAGATCGCCTTGCGCCCGGAAAAGCGCCTCGGCGACGACGCCACCTGGGACAAGGCCGAGGCCGCGCTGCGCGCCGCGCTCGGCGCCTGCGGGGTGGAGTGGCAGGAACTGCCGGGCGAGGGCGCCTTCTACGGCCCGAAGATCGAGTACCACCTCAAGGACGCGATCGGCCGCACCTGGCAGCTCGGCACCATGCAGGTGGATTTCATGATGCCCGGCCGCCTCGGCGCCGAGTACGTGGACGAGCACAGCCAGAAGAAGCATCCGGTCATGCTGCACCGGGCCATCGTCGGGTCGATGGAGCGGTTCATCGGCATCCTGATCGAGCATCACGCCGGCATGTTCCCGGCCTGGCTGGCGCCGGTGCAGGCCGTGGTCATGAACATCACGGACGCGCAGGCAGACTATGTAGACAACGTGCGGAAACTCCTTGCAAATCAAGGCTTCCGCATCGAGGCCGATTTGCGGAACGAAAAAATCGGTTATAAGATTCGCGAACACACGCTGCAGCGGGTGCCGTACCTGTTGGTCGCGGGCGACCGCGAGACGGAAAACGGCGCGATTGCGGTCCGTACGCGATCGGGGGAGGATCTGGGCACCATGTCGGTCGCCGCCTTCGCCGAACGGCTGCGCGCCGAGCAGTTGGCGTGACACCACCCTGGTGCGGACGGAGCCTCCGTCCGCGCCAGTCCGATTCCCCTGGGAGATTGCAACATCAGTACCCCTGACAACAAACAGAACCGCAAGAACCAAGAGATCCGCGTGCCGCGCGTGCGCGTGATCGGCGCGGACGGCGAGATGGTCGGCGTGTTGACCCGCGACGAAGCGCTGGCGCTGGCCGAAGAGGATGGACTCGATCTGGTCGAGATCCAGCCGCAGGCCGATCCGCCGGTCTGCAAGATCATGGACTTCGGCAAGTTCAAGTTCGAGCAGCAGAAAAAGGCCAACGAAGCCAAGAAGAAGACCAAGCAGGTCGAGATCAAGGAAATCAAGTTCCGTCCGGTCACCGACGAAGGCGATTACCAGATCAAGCTGCGCAACATGCGCCGTTTCATCGAGGAAGGCGACAAGGTCAAGGTCAACATCCGCTTCCGCGGTCGCGAGATGAGCCATCAGGAGCTCGGTCGCGAAATGGCCGCGCGGATCGAGGCCGATCTGGGCGAAGACATCGTCATCGAATCGCGTCCGCGCCTGGAAGGCCGGCAGATGGTGATGATGATCGCGCCGAAGAAGCGCTGACCCAGTCCGGGATCGCGCCCCGCCCCGTGCGGGCGCGCGACCGCCTGGGCGCCAACGGCGCCCACCGACATGGTCATTCCGGCTTTTTGCCCCAGCGCAGGCTGCGTGGTGACCCCGTGGGCGCCGTTTTCGATTCCCCATTCCCCATTCTCGATTCACGGCGCGCCACTGCGCGCCCACCCGAACCGCATGATTTGCAAGGCATTCCAAGCCCTGGCATAATGCGCGGCCCAGTTCATCGGGTTTGCCGCTCGCGCGGCAATAGGACCCGCCCGGATCCTCAGTGGATCAAGGGCTTACAAGCAGGTAAGGGCACGGACGGAAAGTGTGGCGCAGCCACCGCCCTGACCAGTGACAAAACACCATCAAGGACATTGCAATGCCCAAGATCAAGACCAACCGGGCGGCGGCCAAGCGTTTCCGCAAGACCGCCTCCGGCAAGTACAAGGCCGGCCACGCCAACCGTAGCCACATCCTCACCAAGAAAGCGACCAAGCGGAAGCGCAACCTGCGGCAGACGAACCACGTCCGTGCCGAGGACGCAGGCCGTCTGGACCGTATGCTTCCCTACCTCTGAGGACTGAACCATGGCTCGAGTCAAGCGTGGCGTCCAGGCGCGCCGTCGTCACAAGAAAGTTCTGAACCTCGCCAAGGGCTACTACAACGCCCGTCGCAAGGTCTTCCGCGTCGCCAAGCAGGCGGTGATCAAGGCGCAGCAGTACGCCTACATCGGCCGCAAGCAGAAGAAGCGCAATTTCCGTTCGCTGTGGATCACCCGCATCAATGCGGCGGCCCGCATCAACGGCATGAGCTACAGCCGCTTCATGAACGGCCTGCTCAAGGCCGGCATCACCCTCGACCGCAAGGTGCTGGCGGACATCGCCGTGCACGACGCGCAGGGCTTTGCCGCCCTGGCGGAGAAGGCGAAGGGCGCGCTGGCGGCATAAGTTTGCGAGTCCCTGCAGGAACCCGCGCGTCCGCGTGCGGGGTTTCGGCGGGAGCCATCGCAGGCATGCAGGGGAAGGGCGCAAGTCCTTCCCCTTTTGCGTTTTTGGGCACCCCGGCGACGGGGCGCCTGCCGGGTAGGGAGGTTCCGCATCGGCGGGACACGGTGGCCACAGGTTCGGCCGGAGCAGTGAGGCGCGAGTGCAATGAGTGAGATCGATTCCCTGAGCGGACAGGCGCTGGCGGACATCGCCACGGCGCGGAGTCCGGAGGCGCTGGAGCAACTGCGGGTCGCGCTGCTCGGCAAGAGCGGCAGCATCACCGCCCAGCTCAAGCAGCTCGGCGCGCTGGCGCCGGAGCAGCGCAAGCTGGCCGGCGAGGCGATCAACCGCGCGCGCGACACGGTGTCCGCCGCGCTGGCCGAGCGCCGCACGCTGCTGGAAACCGCGGCGCTGGACGCGCGCCTGGCCGCCGAGCGCATCGACGTGACCCTGCCGGGGCGGCGCGGCGAACGCGGCGGGCTGCATCCGGTCACCCGCACCCTGGAGCGCATCACCGAGATCTTCGCGCGGCTGGGCTACGAGCTGTCCGACGGCCCCGAGATCGAGGACGACTGGCACAACTTCGAGGCGTTGAATTTCCCGCCGCACCACCCGGCGCGGGCGATGCACGACACCTTCTATTTCGGCGACGGCCGCCTGCTGCGCACCCACACCTCGGGCGTGCAGGTGCGCTACATGGGGGAGCATGCGCCGCCCCTGCGCATGATCGCCGCCGGCAAGGTCTACCGCAGCGACAGCGACCAGACCCATTCGCCGATGTTCCACCAGGTCGAAGGCCTGCTGGTCGACGAGCACGCGACCTTCGCCGACCTCAAGGGCACCCTGGCCGAGTTCG
This sequence comes from Xanthomonas sp. SHU 166, assembly GCF_000364685.1. Taxonomy (NCBI): domain Bacteria; kingdom Pseudomonadati; phylum Pseudomonadota; class Gammaproteobacteria; order Lysobacterales; family Lysobacteraceae; genus Xanthomonas; species Xanthomonas sp. SHU 166. The sequence continues at coordinate 1,000 of NZ_AQOJ01000006.1, read as the reverse complement.
TGCGCGCGTTCTTCGAGCGTGACTTCCAGATGCGCTTCCGTCCCAGCTACTTCCCCTTCGTCGAGCCCGGCGCCGAGGTCGACATCGCCTGGCAGCAGCCCGACGGCAGCACCCGCTGGCTGGAAGTGCTCGGCTGCGGCATGGTGCACCCGAACGTGCTGCGCAACGTCGGCATCGACCCGGAGCGCTACACCGGCTTCGCCTTCGGCATGGGCGTGGAGCGCTTCGCGATGCTGCGCTACGGCGTCAACGACCTGCGCGCCTTCTTCGAGAACGACGTGCGGTTCCTGCGGCAGTTTGCTTGAGGCTGGGAGTCGGGAAACGGGAATCGGGAATGGGCAAAGCAACGCAAAGGCTCGTTTCCCCTCTCCGTTTCCGTTCCTAGTAGACCGCGTCTTCGATTCCCCATTCTCCATTCCCGATTCCCGGCCCTTCCATGAAATTCAGCGAAAACTGGCTGCGCAGCCACGTTCCGACCCAGGCCACGCGTGAGCAGCTCACCGCGACCCTGACCGCCATCGGCCTGGAGGTCGAGGAGGTCGTGCCGCTCGGCGACGGCCTGCAGCAGGTGGTGGTGGCCCGGATCGTCGAGGCCGCGCCGCATCCCGAGGCCGACCGGCTGCAGGTGTGCCGGGTCGATGCCGGGCAGGGCGAATTGCTGCAGATCGTTTGCGGCGCGCCCAATGCGCGCGCGGGTCTGGTCGCGCCGCTGGCGCTGGTCGGTGCGCAGGTCGGCGACATCGCGATCAAGCCGGCCAAGCTGCGCGGCGTCGCGTCCAACGGCATGCTTTGCTCGGCCAAGGAGCTGGGCCTGGACAGCGATGCGTCCGGCCTGTTCGAACTGCCCGACGATGCGCCGATCGGCCAGGCGCTGATCGAGTATCTGGGCCTGCCCGACGCCAGCATCGAGATCAAGCTCACGCCCAACCGTGCCGACTGCTTCGGCGTGCGCGGCATCGCCTACGACGTGGCCGCGGCCTGCGGCAGCGACGTGCTGCCA
>NZ_AQOJ01000005.1:0-8674 GCF_000364685.1 Xanthomonas sp. SHU 166 | reverse complement strand
GGCTTGGCTGTAGGCGGCGCGCTGCACGGCCGCATCGATGCCGCGCTGGAAGTCGGCGCGGAACCCCGACTCGGTGATGCGCTGGGCGATCAGGAACACCGCGTGCGCCGTGTCGGCGCCGACCGCCTGCGCATCGGGAAAGCCCTGGCGTCGGATCAGATCGGTCAGGCGCTCCTGGCTTTCCTTCTGCACCGTTCGCACCTCGCGCGCATACGCGCGCAACGAGACGGTGTCGTGCTGCAGTCGCTGCGGCGAATAGTCGCGCTTGAGATCGGCGCGGGCCTGTGCGTCGTCGCTGATCAACTGCAGCAGTTGCGTGCGATAGGCCGGATTGGCCGGCGCTGCCGCTGCTGCGTCTTCTGTCGGTGCGCCCGTCGGCTGCGCCACGGCGATGCCGGTCAGCACGCACAACGCCGCTCCGAACGCCCACTGTCTGGCGATTCGCATCATGATTCCCCCTGTCGCCCGCGATACTAGACCAGCGCGCACGACCTGTCCCCGGTCTGGACTCGACAACACAGATCGCCGCCCGCGAGACAGAGGATTATCAACGGGCATCACACCTACAGCTCAAACCAAGTCACACAATAGCCGGCGGTCATGCCAACCCGCAATTCGCAGGGCCATCTGCGCTCAGGCGCTTCCGCGGCAGCCTGCCTCGGCGCTGACTTGCGCGCGGCCACACAGTCTCCAGACCCCGAACCGCGCGCAGGAGTTCCGTGCTGCCCCCTTGTGCGTGGACGAGCCCGCCGCTGCGATCGAGTTCGTCCCACCGGATGCTCGTAGAAGGGCCAGATGCCCGGACCGCGACGCCCCCGTCGCCTCAGTGTGCGGCAACGTCAGGCGGCAACCCCATCTCGGCTCGGCGCTGCTGCAGGCGTTCGGGTTGCTCGACGTCGAACAGACTGCCATCGGCCTTGTGCTGGGTCCCGTAGAGTTGTGGCTGCCCGCTCAGGACTCGATTTCGATCCACGTACAGCGCAAGGTCCTCCTTGCTGTAGCGTCCCTTCTCGGCGGCAGCCTGGATACCTGTCAGGAACGCGTCGCGGAACGTCCGGTCCGCGGCATGCTGGGCCACCAGAAATCCCGCGTGTGCGCCGTCACTGCCGGCGACGGCCGTATCCGGAAAACCGTACTTGGCCATCAGCGCGGAGAGTGCCTGCTGGTTCTGTTGTTGCGAGGCATGGATCTTCAACGCGAGCGCGCGGGCGCTGCCGGGATCGTTCTGCAACTGCTGCGGCGTATAGTCCTTCAAGACATCTGCGCGGATCTGCTGATCGGCCTGAGCCAACTGCAGGAGCTGTTGCCGGTAGTCGGCGTTGACACCCTCGACCTCGACGGAATGGGCCATCGGTTGCTCCTGTTGAGGACGGGCAAAACTTCCGCCAGCGATCGCAAGCAGGGTGGCCGTGGTGATCAGGCGCATCATCATTCGCATAGGGAATTCGCTTCGGATGGAGTGGATGCCCGTGTGGGGGCTTGGGTGGATGGCACGGCCGCCATTGGTCTCTCGAATTCTTGATAACGTGCGGTTGCCCCATGCACCAGCAAAGCGCAGAACCTGCGTGCGATATCCAGTTGCGCGAGCCTCTGATCCAGATACAGGAACTGGCCGCCAGGATTGAGTTCGATGAAGACCAGCTCCCCTCCGTCCGCCGGCACCAGGAAATCGGCGCAAAAAAAGTCGATGGCCAGCGTCTGCCGCAGGCGCTCGAGCTTGGCCAGCAGCCCATCGGGAAGCGCCGTTTCAGCGTAGGTGATCGCAGTCTTGTGTCGCACGGCGCGATAGTCGATCTCGCCTTCCAGCGCGTGCGTCATCTTGACCGCCACGTACTCCCCCTGGAGGCAGACGATGCGCACATCGCCGCGGTGGCGCACCACCTCCTGATAGTTGGTCGGGCACGCGCTGACATCGCCATCGGCCAGGGGTTCTTCGATACGGATGCGTGTCGCATACGACACGCTGTAGCCGGTATTTTCGGACCAAGCGCCGACGTTGAAGGGCTTGACGACCACGCCCTCCGGTTCGCGATCGCGAAAGTCGCGAATGTCTTCCGCGCGGTGGCTGATCAGCGTCCGCGGGATGCGCAGGCCACTGGACGCGGCGATGGCGAGCTGCAACGCCTTCTGGTCCGCCATCAACGCCTGCATCGGTGCATTGATCCAGCGCTGCACGCCGACGCCGCTTCCCATCACCGCCAGTGCACCGAGGTCGAACAGCATTCCCTCGGAACGAATGAATCCCACATCCTGCTCGTGCACACCCGCAGGTGCCGGCTTTTTGAACAGCAAGCGCCGGCACCACGCAGTGTCGTAGCGCAGCGGCGACCCGTCGCGCACGAAGCGGGCACCATGCGTATCGCACAGCATCGACCCGCCTAGACCGCTCGGCCAGGCACTGCTGTCGAACAGGTCCACCCTGTGTCCTGCCGCTCCAATCATGGCGGCGATGGTCGCCGCATGGGTATCGTGCTGCGGTGCCACGATCAATATGTTCTTTGCGTCTTCCTGCATCGTCTGGACCCGTTGTGCATCATCGCCAGATGCATGGCGGCGCTGCAGCACCGCCATGCGCCGCCCGATTAGCTGAAGATGATGATCGTCTCGGTGTCCACGGCTTCGACGATGATGATGATCAGGGTGTCCTGACCGCCACCGCAAGAGATCGCACTGACTTCTTCCTGGGTCATTTCACGCGCGAAACGCTGTGCAACGGGACGCGAATTTTCCGTGTTCACGACAGTTTCCATTCCACTCTCCTTGAAAGACAGCATGGTTATTCGCCGGCGACGATGCCGGCGAGCTTCTCGACGCTTCGCGACGCGTCAAGTCTTTCGGCGCCAGGTCGCGCGCCTTGATTCCGCTCCGCCCCCAGCACGACCTTGCGGTCGGCCGAGGCGATGGTGTCCTCGCGATGCGCGATCAGCACGCGCGTCATGCTCAGCACCTTGATGTGCGCATTGACGATCTCGTCGCGCTGCCGGTCCAGATGGCTGGTGGCCTCATCCAGCACCAGGATCTTCGGCTGCCGATACAGCGCGCGCGCCAGAATCACCCTTTGCCGTTGCCCACCCGACAGGATCGATCCCATATCGCCCACCAGCGATTCGTACCCCATCGGCATGCGCACGATGTCGTCGTGGATGGCCGCCAATTTGGCGGCTGCCACGATGCGCTGCAGGCTGGCGTCAGGGTCGAAGAACGCGATGTTGTCGGCCAGGGAACCGGCGAAAAGCTGGTCGTCCTGCATCACCGCACTGACCATGCCGCGATAGGTTTCCAACCCGAGCCGCCGGATCTCCACGCCACCCACTTCGATCTGCCCTTCGGTTGGCGCAAGCAGACCCAACAGAAGCTTGGCCAAGGTGGACTTCCCGCAGCCGCTCGGTCCAACGATGGCCACCGACTCGCCGGCGCAGACCTTGAGATCGAAGTTGCGCAGTACCCAGGGATCATCGTCGGAATAACGGAAGCTGACGCCCTTGAACTCGATCTCCGGCGCGAGCTCGGGCCCACTGTAGTGTCCCAATGCATGCGGCTCGGGGTCGCTCATGGCGATATCGGCAATGCGCTCGGCATGCAGCCGTAGCATGCGGAACTCGATACACTTGTCGACCAGGCTGCCCGCCCGGCTGGTGAACAGATCCGCATAGCTGAGAAACGCCACCAGCATGCCCGCCGACAGCGCGTCCTGCAGCGCCATGTAGCCGCCGATACTGATCAACAGGACGCGCTGGATTCCGAAGACACCGCTGTTCAACGCCGTGAACGCCAGGCCGATGCGCTGCGACTGCATATCCAGATTGGCGGCCTGGACGGTCGCCGCGAAAAGTCGGCTTTGGCGCAGGCCCTGCTTGTTGGCCAGCTTGATCGCCTGGATGCCACGGACCGACTCCATCAACTCGCTCTGCTGGCGCGCCGCATGGAACAATTGATCGCGAGTGATACCGAACTGCACGCGATACATCGCAACGCGCAGCAGCAAATAGCAGGCGAATGCCGCCATTACCACGCCGGCGAGCTTGGCGCTGTAGAAGAACAGCACCACCAGCGCCAACATGCCGGTCATGCCATTGAGTACCGCTTCGACGAAGCTTCCGGTCAGCGTCGTCTGAATCGACTTCAGCGATCCGAACCGCGACAGCACGTCGCCCATGTGCCGCTTTTCGAAATAGTCCAGCGGCAAGCGCATCAGGTGGCCAAACAGGTTGTTGATCCATTGGCTGTTGAGCGAGGCGCCCAGCCAACTGACCACCCAACTGCGCGCCAGCATTAGCGCCGTCTGGGCGAGTACCGCGATCAGGAATCCGATCGCCAGGATCTTGAGCAACGGCATGTCCGCGGAGATCAGGACATGGTCGATCAACCATTGCATCTGGAACGGCATCAAGAGCACCAGCATCTCGATCGCCAGCGCCAGTGCGAAAACCTGCACGAGTGCCCGACGCAGTCCGCCGATCCTGCCGGTCAGTGCACGCAAGGACACCGGTTGCGGCGCCGCCGCCTTCTCGAAGCTAGGACTCGGCACCAGTTCCAGCAACACCCCGGTGAAGTGCTTGCCCACCTCCGCCAAAGGCAGTCGCAGCAGGCCGCGCGCAGGATCGTGGATCACCGCGACGCCGCGCGTCACGCGCTCCAGGACCACGAAATGGCTCAGATCCCAATGCAGGATGCAGGGCCCGCCAACGGCGGCCAAGTAGTCGAGTTCAGCGCGCATCGGCCTGACCTCGAAACCGATCGCGCGTGCGATTTGCATCAGGCGTTCGAGGCGTGCGCCCTGCAACGAGATGCTGAAGCGTCGACGCAAGCTGGGCAGGTCGACGTTCTGGCCATGGAATCCCGCGACCATCGCCAGGCAGGCCAGGCCGCATTCCGCTCCTTCCGTCTGCATGATCGGTACGATGCGCGTCGCGAACGGTGCCCTCCAGGACGACCAGGACCGGCTCATGATCCGCGCTCGTTCGAAGGGGTGTCGCGCATGCCGGAGGCCAGCTCGTAGACCGGCTCGAACATCCACTCGATCAGGTGCCTGCGTTCGAGCAGGATGTCCGCATCCAGCGCCATTCCAGGACGCAGAGGCTCCTGGCGTCCATACGCCACGACATTCTGGCTACCCAGTTCGACGATCACCCGATAACGCTGCTCCTTGATGTCCTGACCCAGCAACCGGGTCAGATCGCCCGAACTCATCGCACTGCGCGAAATCTCCGCGACGCGGCCGGCGTGGCGTCCGAACTTCTGATACGGGAATGCCTGATAGCGCAAGACCACCCGATCGCCTGGACTGACGAACCCGACGGCCCGCGACGATACCCACAGCTCGGCGCGTAGGCGCGTATCCCGCGGCAACAGCGTCATCAACGGCTGCTGCGCGGCGACAGGTTGTCCCGGATACACCAGCAGATTGCCGACGATCCCGTCCGATGGCGCGCGCAGGATCACCGCGCGGCGGGCCTCGCTCTCCGAGATCGACTGCGCCACGTCCGCCAGTTGCCGATCGATCTCGTTGTTCTTTCCGATCAGCGTTGCCGGAAGCTGTTCCAACTGTGTCTGCAACTGCGATTGTTGCTGCCGCAACTCAAGCGAATGCTTCTGCAGATCCTTGAGCTGCGCCTGATTCTGAATCGCCACATCCTGCTGCTGCAGCAGCTGCACCTTGGTCAGCACCCCGCGATTGCCGGGACTGGACCATTGCTCATACAGGCGAGCGGCGCTTTCGGCGCGTTGCCGCTGCAGAACGACCTGTTCTTCGGTACTGGCGATCTGACTCTTCAGCAACGCGATGCGCGTACGCAGGTCACGATCCTGCGCTTGCGACAGGCTGCGCTGTTCCTCGATGTCGGAACGCAAGCGCTCGCGCTTGAGGCGCAACTGCGCGATCACCGATGCCTGCGTATCGCCGAGCGATGCGCTGTCCTGTTCGCCGGAGATCTCAACCAGCGGTTGGCCCGCGCGGACGTTTGCGCCTTCCTTGGCGAACGTACGCACGACACGCCCGGACGCGGAGGGCGTCAGGGTCAGCAGTCCGCGATCGGGAACCAGGGTGCCGTTGACCGCTTCGCGTCGTGTATAGCTGCCGATGCACAACAGCGCCAGCACGATGACGAGCAGCGCGATGCTCACCCAGAAGTAAGCCCAACCGAAGCGCGGCGCGTCCAGGCGCACAGCGCCGAGCCAGCCCTCGCGGCGCGCTCGAAACACTTCTTCCCTGAAGAATCCGTCCGCCATTGCCATCCCCTGAGCGGCGCTGCATGCGTTCCTAGCGCGTGATGTTTTATCGCGTGCCGGCTAAAAGCCGTCAAGCGCGCAACTGCATATCCATGGACGGTGCGGTAGACAATTCCGGTTGCGACGACGCCGCACGCAGCGCGTCGTGACATGCGGTGGCCCGCGTGCTCGGCGACAGGCACGCGGCCATCGCCGTCGCGTTTGCAGCGGCTAGCCGATCACCCGCTTGAACGGCGGCAGCGCGTCGATGATGCGCTTGCCGTAGCGCTTGGTCAGCAGCCGCGAGTCGAGAATGATCACGCGGCCGTGGTCGTCGGAGGTGCGGATCAGGCGGCCGGCGAACTGGGTCAGGGTGCGCAGCGCGTGCGGCACCGCGATCAGGTTGAAGGCGTTGAGGCCGCGGCTTTCGAACCATTCGCCGAGCGTGGCGGTCTGCGGATCGGTCGGCACCGCGAACGGCACCTGGGTGATGACCACCGTGGTGCAGGCCTCGCCCGGCAGGTCCAGGCCCTCGCCGAAGGAATTGAGGCCGAACAGCACCGAGCCTTCGCCGGCGCCGATGCGGCGCATGTGCTCGCCGATCATCTGCGACTTGGAGCCCTCGCCCTGCACCAGCACGCGGTTGCGCTGCGCGAGCGGCAGCAGGTCGGCCACCTTGAGCATCTTCCAGCGCGAGGTGAACAGCACGATCGAGCCCTTGCCCCAGTCCAGTTCGCGCACCAGGTAGCGCGCCACTTCGCGCGGATGGCCCTCGCGGTCGTCCGGCGCCACCGGGAACGCCGGCACGATCAGCTCGGCCTGGTTGGGCAGATCGAACGGCGAGGACAGCGACACCATCTCGGCATGCGCGGGCAGGCCGTTGTCGATCGCCAGCGCCTGGAAGTCGCCGCCGCCGGTGAGCGTGGCCGAGGTCAGCACCGCCGCATCCACTTCGCTCCACAGCAGCGAGCGCAGCACCTGCGCGGCCGACACCGGCGAGCAATGGCAGATCAGATCGGCATCGCGCGAGGCGGTGATCCAGCGCGCCATCGGCGGCTGCCCGTCCTGGTCCTCGCGGCGCCAGCCCAGCCACAGCGCGTACTGCTGCTCGACCATCTCCAGGGCCATGCCCAGGTTGCGCTGCAGGCGTTCCTTGGCCGCGTCCTCCTGCTTGGACTTGGCCGCCATCTGGTGTGCGGCCTGCACCCAGTTCAGCAGCGCCCCGGTGTCCTGCGCCTGCGCGTCGATCAGCGGCTTCCAGTCCTCGGGCAGGCGGCCGTTGGGCGCGCGCCACATCGGTTCGTCCAGGCCCGGCTCCGGCACCCACACCCGTTCGATCTCGGCGCGGAACGCCTTCAGGCCCTTGGCCACCTGCGCGGCCAGTTCGACCGCCTCGTTGGGTAACTGGTTGCCGATGCGGTCCTTGTCGGCGAGCCGGTAGGCGGCGCCGACCAGCGCCTGCAGGCGGCCGGTGCGCCGCGCCATCTCGTCCAGCGGCAGGTTCGCCGCGCCCTGGTCGATGGCCACGCCGGCGATGTGGTGGCCCTCGTCGAGCACCAGCAGCATGTCCGACGGCGGCGCGATCAGCGGCTGGCCGTTGTCGCTGTCGCCCAGCGACAGCGCCGACAGCAGCAGGGCGTGGTTGGTGACCACGATCTGCGCATCGCGCACCTCGCTGCGCGCCTTCAGTACCGGGCACTGCACCGCGAACGAACAGCGCCGCCCGGCGCAGCCGGCCGCATTGGTGGTGATGCGCGCGCGCAGCGACGGCGGCACCGGCTCCGGCGCCGCATCCAGGTCGCCGTTCCAGGTCCGGTCGGCGTAGGCCTTGGCCAGCGCCCGCGCCTGCTCGGCCTCGGCCGGGCTCAATGGGCGGTCGTACAGCGGCGCCTCGTCCTCGAACATGCTGTCCTGCGCGGCCTCGCCATGCAGCTCGGCGACGTTGCGCGTGCACAGGTAACGGGTGCGGCCCTTGGCCAGCGCCACCGTGGCCTCCAGCCCGGTGGCCTTGAGGAAGGCCGGGATGTCGCGCTCGACCAGCTGCGACTGCAGCGCCACCGTGCCGGTGCTGATCACCAGCTTCTTCTTGCTGGCCAGGGCGATCGGCACGCCGGCGGTCAGATAGCCCAGGCTCTTGCCGACGCCGGTGGGCGCCTCGGCCACGCCGACGCCGCCGGAGGTGCCGAGCGCGCGCGAGACCACGCCGATCATCTGGCTCTGCGCGCGGCGCACGCGGAAGCCCGGCGTATTCGCCTGCAGCTTGGCGTAGGCGTCGCGGATGGCCAGCTTGACCGGTTCGGTGAGCTGACGCGGGGACGGGCCGGACGCGGGCGGCGTCGACGGCGAAGCGGAATCGGTCATCCCGGCATTTTCTCACGTCCCGTCGCAGGGACTGAAACGCTGGAACTGAACGGTGCTGCGCGCCGCGTTATGGCGGCGGCGGCGCGGCCTTGCGCGGCAGCGCCAG
>NZ_AQOJ01000004.1:0-37157 GCF_000364685.1 Xanthomonas sp. SHU 166 | reverse complement strand
GCACCTTCCCCCAAAAAGGGGGCCGTGGTCCCGGCGGGAGAAGGGAGGCGCCATCACACGATCCTGCGAAACGTCAGATTGATCCGCTCCCCCACCGGCTTGGCCGTACGCGGCAGCGCATGCCGGTACAAGCGTTGGGTCTCACCCGCCATCAGCAGCAGCCCGCCGGAGGTCAGTTCCAGCGCCTGGCGCAGTGCCGGCTCCCGACGATGGCGCAGCACGAAGCGACGCGTCGCACCCAGGCTCAGCGAGGCGATCACCGGCGTCGGACCGAGTTCGCGCTCGTCGTCGCTGTGCCAGCCCATGGCGTCGCGGCCGTCGCGGTAACGGTTGGCGAGCACGCTGTTGAACGCCACTCCGGTCTCGGCCGCCAAGCGCGCGCGCAGCGGCAGCAGCGCCGCTGGCCACGGATGCGGCGCGAAGCGGGTGCCAGAATAACGGTAGCTGGCGTCGGCGTCGCCGATCCAGCAGCTCAGCCGCGGCGAATCGACCAGCTTGCCGAACAGGCGGATCCGGTGCACCTCCCACGGCACTTCCTGCAGCAACTGCGCGCACAGTGCCGCGGCCACGGCCGGGTCCAGCCACTCGGGATACCAGCGCAGATCGGCGCCGGGCAGGTCCAGTTCCATCGCACCACGCTAGCATGTCGGCGACCACCATACGCCGGCGTGCGGAATTTGCCCCTTCACGCGCAAACCCTGAAAATGCAGGCAGCCAGAACGAGCCAACGGGAGCGGAGCAGATGACGGGAACCGAGGGCGGCGCCAACGCGCCGCAGCCAGTGGAGCGCGACGTCATGGAATACGACGTCGTCACCGTCGGCGCAGGCCCGGCCGGGTTGGCGTTCGCGATCCGGCTCAAGCAGCTCAACCCCGACATCTCGGTCTGCGTGATCGAGAAAGCCAGCACCATCGGCGCGCACATCCTGTCCGGCGCGGTGATCGAACCGGCGCCGCTGGATGCGCTGCTGCCGGGCTGGCGCGACAACCCGCCGCCGATCTGCGTGCCGGCGGCCGAGGACGAGTTCTGGTACCTGAGCAAGGACGGCGGGCACAAGTTCCCGATGGTGCCGCCGGGCATGCGCAACCACGGCAACTTCATCGTCAGCCTCGGCGCGATGTGCGCCTGGCTGGCGCCGCAGGCCGAGGCGCTGGGCGTGGAGATCTACCCGGGCTTCGCCGCCGCCGAGACCCTGCACGCCGACGACGGCACGGTGCTGGGCGTGCGCATCGGCGACATGGGCGTGGCCAAGGACGGATCGCACAAGCCCGGCTACACCGCCGGCATCGACATCCGCGCGAAGGTCACGGTGCTGGCCGAAGGCGCGCGCGGGCATCTGACCAAACGCCTGATCGCGCGCTTCGCGCTCGACGCCGGGCACGATCCGCAGGCGTTCTCGATCGGCATCAAGGAGCTGTGGCAGTTGCCCGAAGGTCGGGTCAGCCCTGGCAAGATCGTGCACACCCTCGGTTGGCCGGCCGACAGCAAGACCTATGGCGGCAGCTTCCTGTATCACCTGGAGAACAACCAGGTGGCGCTGGGCTACGTCAGCGGTCTGGACTACCACGATCCCGAATACCGCCCGTGGGAAGCCTTCCAGCAATGGAAGAACCACCCGATGATGAAGTCGCTGCTGGACGGCGGCACCATCCTCTCGGCGGGTGCGCGCGCCATCGCCAGCGGCGGCTGGCAGTCGCTGCCGAAGGTGGAGATGCCCGGCGCGCTGCTGATCGGCGACACCGCCGGCCTGCTCAACGTGCCCAAGATCAAGGGTACCCACCAGGCGATCCGCAGCGGCATGCTCGCCGCCGAACACCTCGCTGCCGGTGCGGCGCTGGACCCGGCGGGCTTCGACGCGCGCCTGCGCGGCTCGGAGGTGATGGCCGAGCTGCGGCAGGTGCGCAACATCAAGCCCGGCTTCAAGAAGGGCCTGTGGTTCGGCCTGCTCAACGGCGCCTGGGAAACCCTGGTCAAGGGCGCCTCGCCGTGGACGCTGAAGGTCGGTGCCGACTGGAAGAGCCTGGACCGGCTGGGCGAGCACGAGCAACCCAAGCGCGATTACGTGCAGCGCGAGCTGGCGCCACGCGACCGCCTGCAGGGCGTGTACTTCGCCGCCACCGAGCACGACGAGGACCAGCCGGTGCACCTGCACGTGCTGGATCCGCAGATCTGCGTGACCCGCTGCACCGAGGAATACGGCAACCCCTGCACGCGCTTCTGCCCGGCGGCGGTGTACGAGATCGTCGACGACGCGGCCGGCAAGCGCCTGCAGATCAACGCCGCCAACTGCGTGCACTGCAAGACCTGCGACATCAAGGATCCCTACGCGATCATCGACTGGGTGACGCCGGAAGGCGGCTCCGGGCCGAATTACCAGAACCTGTGAGCGGGCACCGGATGAGCGACTCCGTGCCGGCACGCCTGCGGGCGGGCATGTACCGCGTGTTGCGTATCGCCTTTCGTGCGATGCCAATCTCCGAAGGACTCCGCGACCGATGGCGCAACTGGTTTCTCGATAGATACGCGAACTGGGTGCCGGAGGCGCCCAGAGGGCGCGTCGCGAGCGTCGGGAGCATGGCCCTGCGCCCTCTGCATCGCGCCGACGAGGCGGCGATCGGTCATGTGCCTTACCAGAAGGGCGTGCTGCCGTCGCCGCTGCCGGCGACCCTGGTCGCGTTCTATCTCCCGCAGTTCCATGCGATTCCGGAGAACGATGCATGGTGGGGCAAGGGCTTCACCGAGTGGCGCAACGTCAGCCGCGCCCTGCCGCAGTTCTATGGACACATGCAGCCACGGATCCCGGCTGATCTTGGGTTCTACAATCTGCGCGACCGCGAGGTGATGCGGCAGCAGGCGCAACTCGCCTCCGAGTACGGGATCGGCGCCTTCTGTTTCTATTTTTATTGGTTCGCAGGAACGACCCTGCTCGAGGACCCCATCCGCAACTGGCGCGATGACACGACCATTTCCCTGCCCTACTGCCTGTGCTGGGCCAACGAGAACTGGGCGCGCCGGTGGGACGGCCGCAATACCGACATCCTGATCGAGCAGCAACACAGCGACGCAGACGATCTGGCCTTCATCGCGCACTTGGCCACCTATCTCGCCGACCCTCGCTACTTGCGCATCGACGGCAAGCCGCTGGTGCTGGTCTATCGTCCGAATCTGATGCCGGATCCGAAGGCAACGGCGTCGCGTTGGCGCGCGTGGTGCGCAGCCAATGGGATCGGCGAGATCCATCTTGCGTACGTCCAGGGGTTCGAGCGTCCCGATCCGCGCGATATCGGCTTTGATGCTGCCGTGGAGTTTCCGCCCAATATGAGTGCGCCGCCCTCGGTGGCTGGCGCACAGTTGTTGATCAATCCGGATTTTGCCGGGGAGGTGCTGGACTGGCGCGTCCTGGCGACCGAGATGGCAGCCAGGCCGTTGCAGGACTATCCGCTCTATCCCTGCGTCAATCCCGGCTGGGATAACGAGCCCCGCCGCTCCGGCAAGGGCCGCGTGTATCTCCATGCCTCCCCGCGCGGCTACGGGACATGGCTGTCGCAGACCATCCATGACCGGCTTGCGCCCGTTCCGGCTGCGCAGCGCATGGTATTCGTCAATGCCTGGAACGAATGGGCCGAAGGCGCCGTCCTGGAACCGGATGCGCGCCTGGGCCACGCATGGCTGGAAGCGACTCGCCGCGCATTGCAACCAAAGCGCCCCGCAAACCAACGCCCGCACGTCGTCATCCATGCCTGGTATGTCGATGTTCTGGAAGAATTGCTGGCGCAGCTGCGCGAGGCGGCGTTCGACCACCAGCTCATCGTGACGACGACGGAACGCAACCTCGCCGGTGTCAACCTCGCCCTGAAACAACAGGGGATGGAGGCCGAGGTCGTGGTCCACGACAACCATGGCCGCGACATCCTGCCGTTCCTGCGGATCGCCGATCGCCTGCTCGATGCCGGCGTATCAGTGGTGCTGAAGCTGCACACCAAACGTTCGGTGCATCGCCAGGATGGCGATCAATGGCGGCGCGAAATGTTGGGCAGCCTCCTTGACCGCGACCGGGTCAAGGCGATCGTGGAGGCCTTCCAGCAGCGTCCGGAGCTCGGCCTGGTGGCCCCGGAAGGACATCTCCAGCCCCTGAGCTTCTACTGGGGAGCCAACGAGCAGGCCGTGCGTGCCCTGGCCACGCGCATGGGTCTGGCGCAACCGGACATCGAGAGCGCGGTCTTTGCAGGCGGCAGCATGTTCTGGGTGCGCCTGCAGGCGATTCAGCCCATTCTGGACTGCCACCTGCAGGCCGGCGAATTCGAGAAAGAGGCGGGACAGGTCGATGGCACCTTGGCGCATGCCATCGAGCGCCTGTTCAGCCTCTGCGTGGTGGATCGGGGCTATGCGCTGACCAGTGCCGCCTCCCTCGTGGGGGCCGAGCACGCGCCTGCCGGCCCCTACAAGTACGCACGCAGAGGCTAGATCACCCGGCCCGGATCGAAAACGGCACGCCGGTCTTGGCGACCAGTTCGGCCTCGTCCACACCCTCGGCGGTTTCCACCAGCACCAGGCCGCTGTCGGTGACGTCGAACACGGCCAGGTCGGTGATGATGCGGTCGACCACGCCGACGCCGGTCAGCGGCAGGTCGCAGGCCGGCAGGATCTTGTGGCTGCCGTCCTTGGCCACGTGTTCCATCAGCACGACCACGCGCTTGACCCCGGCCACCAGGTCCATCGCGCCGCCCATGCCCTTGACCATCTTGCCGGGCACCATCCAGTTGGCCAGGTCGCCCTTATCGCTCACCTGCATCGCGCCGAGGATGGCCAGGTCGATATGACCACCGCGGATCATCGCGAAGGAATCGTGGCTGCCGAAGTAGCTGGCGCCGGCGCGGGCGGTGACGGTCTGCTTGCCGGCGTTGATCAGGTCGGCGTCGACCTCGTCCTCGGTCGGAAACGGGCCGATGCCGAGCAGGCCGTTCTCCGACTGCAACCATACGTCCACGCCCTCGGGGATGTGGTTGGCGACCAGGGTCGGCAGACCGATGCCCAGGTTCACGTAGGCGCCATCGGTGAGTTCGCGGGCGGCGCGCTGCGCCATGTCGTCGCGGGTCCAGGCCATGTCAGGCGTCCTTCTGGCGCAGGGTGCGCTGTTCGATGCGTTTTTCGGGATGCGGGTTGTGCACGATGCGGTCGACGTAGATGCCGGGCAGGTGCACCTGGTCCGGATCCAGGCTGCCGGTCTCCACGACCTCCTCGACCTCGGCGATGCAGAGCTTGCCGGCCATTGCGCAGGCCGGGTTGAAGTTGCGTGCGGTCTTGCGGAACACCAGGTTGCCAGCGGCATCGGCCTTCCACGCCTTGACCAGGGCCACGTCGGCGCGCAGCGCGGTCTCCAGTACATAGTGCTTGCCGTCGAATTCGCGGGTCTCCTTGCCCTCGGCCACCACCGTGCCGTAGCCGGTGGCGGTGAAGAACGCGGGGATGCCGGCACCGCCGGCGCGCAGGCGTTCGGCCAGGGTGCCCTGCGGGTTGAATTCCAGCTCCAGTTCGCCGGCCAGGTACTGGCGTTCGAACTCCTTGTTCTCGCCGACGTAGGACGAAATCATCTTGCGGATCTGCCGCGTCGCCAGCAGCTGGCCCAGGCCGAAGCCATCGACGCCGGCATTGTTGGAGATCACCGTGAGGCCGCCGACGCCGCTGTCGCGCAAGGCCGCGATCAAGGCCTCGGGAATACCGCACAGGCCGAACCCGCCGACCGCCAGGGTCTGTCCGTCCGCCACCACATCGGCCAGCGCCGTGGCCGCATCGGGGAAAAGCTTGCCGCGCCGCCCGCCCGCAGGGGTAGAGGTGTCGCCCATTCGCCAGCTCCGCATTGGAATGTAGACAGCTAGTTTAGCCGCTTGGGGACTGCGACCCCCGCCGCACCGCCGCAACGACCGATTAAGCGCCGTAACGTTACACTCCGGTTTCCCCCAACTAGGACCCTCTTCCATGTCGCTTCCCGCATTCAAGGCCTACGACATCCGCGGTCGCGTACCCGACGAACTGAACGAGGACTTGGCACGCCGCATCGGCGTGGCGCTGGCGGGGCAATTGGACAGCGGTCCGGTGGTGGTTGGCCATGACGTGCGCCTGGCCAGCCAGGGGCTGCAGGACGCACTGTCGGCCGGCCTGCGCGCCAGCGGCCGCGAGGTCATCGACATCGGCCTGTGCGGCACCGAGGAAGTGTATTTCCAGACCGACCACCTGCAGGCGGCCGGCGGCGTGATGGTTACCGCCAGCCACAACCCGATGGACTACAACGGCATGAAGCTGGTGCGCGAGAACGCGCGCCCGATCAGCTCCGACACCGGCCTGTTCGCGATCCGCGACACCGTCGCCGCCGACACCGCGGCGGCCGCCGAGCCGACCGCCGCCGAGCACCACCGCCCGGACAAGAGCGCTTACATCGAACACCTGCTGAGCTATGTCGACCGCGCCACGCTCAAGCCGCTGAAGCTGGTGGTCAACGCCGGCAACGGCGGCGCCGGCGCCATCGTCGACCTGCTCGCGCCGCACCTGCCGTTCGAGTTCGTGCGCGTCTTCCACGAACCGGACGGTCACTTCCCCAACGGCATTCCCAACCCGCTGCTGCCGGAGAACCGCGCCGCCACCGCCAACGCGGTCAAGCAGCACGGCGCCGACTTCGGTATCGCCTGGGACGGCGACTTCGATCGTTGCTTCTTCTTCGACGCCGACGGCCGCTTCATCGAGGGCTACTACTTGGTGGGCCTGCTGGCGCAGGCGATCCTGGCCAAGCAGCCGGGCGGTAAGGTCGTGCACGACCCGCGCCTGACCTGGAACACGATCGAACAGGTCGAGGAAGCCGGTGGCATTCCGGTGCTGTGCAAGAGCGGCCACGCCTTCATCAAGGAGAAGATGCGCAGCGAGAACGCCGTGTACGGCGGCGAGATGAGCGCGCACCACTATTTCCGCGAATTCGCCTACGCCGACTCCGGGATGATCCCGTGGCTGCTGATCGCCGAGCTGGTGTCGCAGTCCGGCCGTTCGCTCGCCGATCTGGTCGAGGCGCGCATGCAGAAGTTCCCGTGCAGCGGCGAGATCAACTTCAAGGTCGCCGACGCCAAGGCCGCCGTGGCGCGGGTGATGGAGCACTTCGCCTCGCATGCGCCGACGCTGGACTACACCGACGGCGTCAGCGCCGAATTCGCCGACTGGCGTTTCAACCTGCGCAGTTCCAACACCGAACCGCTGCTGCGCCTGAACGTGGAAACCCGCGGCGACGCGGCGCTGCTGGAGCAGCGTACGCAAGAAATTTCCGATCTGCTGAAAGCATGATCGTTCCCTTGCCTTTCTCTTCCCCCTTCAACGGATCCATGGAGTCCTTCCGTTCATGAGCGACATTCTGCCCATCATCCTGTCCGGTGGTTCCGGCACCCGCCTCTGGCCCCTGTCGCGCGAGGCGTATCCCAAACAGTTCCTGCCGCTGGTGGGAGACACCACCATGTTGCAGTCGACCTGGCTGCGCGCTGCGCCGATCGCCGGCCGTCCGCCCATCCTGGTGGCCAATGAAGAACACCGCTTCATTGCCGCAGAACAATTGCAGCAACTCGGCGTCACGCCGGGCACGATCCTGCTCGAACCGAAGGGCCGCAACACCGCCCCCGCCATCGCGGTCGCGGCGATGGAGGCGATGCGTGAGGGGGCCGACCCGCTGCTGCTGGTCCTGCCATCCGATCACGTGATCCTGGACGAAGCCGCGTTCCAGGCCGCGGTCCAGGCCGCAGCGTCTTCGGCGGCCGACGGCAAGCTGGTGACCTTCGGGATCAAGCCGACCGCGCCGGAGACCGGCTACGGCTACATCAAGGCGGCTGCCGGGGTCGGCGCGCGCGCCGTCGAGCGCTTCGTCGAGAAGCCCGACCTGTCCACTGCCCAGGGGTATCTGACCTCGGGCGAGTACTATTGGAACAGCGGCATGTTCCTGTTCCGCGCTTCGCGCTACCTGGAAGAACTGCGCAAGTTCCAGCCCACCATCGCCGATGCCTGCACCAAGGCTTGGCAGTCGGCAAAGCGCGACGCCGACTTCACCCGCCTGGACAAGGACGCCTTCGCCGCCAGCCCCTCCGACTCCATCGACTACGCCGTGATGGAGAAGACCGCCGACGCGGTAGTGGTGCCGCTGGACGCGAAGTGGAGCGACGTCGGTTCGTGGTCGGCACTGCTGGATGTGTCGCCGCAGGACGCCAACGGCAACGCCCACCACGGCGACGTCATCGAGATCGATTGCCGCAACACCTACGCCTACGGCTCGCGTCTGATCGCGATGGTGGGCCTGCAGGACGTGGTGGTGGTGGAAACCGATGACGCCGTGCTGGTCGGGCACAAGGAGCGCATCCAGGAAGTGAAGGACGTCGTCGGCAGGATCAAGGCCAACGGTCGCTCCGAAGCCACCTGGCACCGCAAGGTGTACCGCCCGTGGGGCGCCTACGATTCGATCGACAATGGCCAGCGGTTCCAGGTCAAGCGCATCACGGTCAAGCCCGGCGCCACGCTGAGCCTGCAGATGCATCACCATCGTGCCGAGCACTGGATCGTGGTCAGCGGCACCGCCGAGGTCACCCGTGGCGAGGAAGTGCTGCTGCTCACCGAGAACCAGAGCACCTACATTCCGCTCGGCGTGACCCACCGCCTGAAGAACCCCGGCAAGCTGCCGCTGGAGCTGATCGAAGTGCAGTCGGGCAGCTACCTGGGCGAGGACGACATCGTGCGCTTCGAGGACACCTACGGCCGCACGTGATACTGAGCCCTTGCACGGATGCGACGGACCGGATGGAGGCCGCTTACGCGGCCTCCATCCCGATGTCAGTCCGCCACCCTCTGCACGTCCACATCCTGCGCAAGGCCACCGTCCTCGATCCAGCTCACGCCCTCCTGTACCAACCTCAGCTGGAGCGTGAACCGGCCGCTACGTGCCGGAGTACGTACTTGCACCGCCATCGTCAGATGCCCGCCCGCCCCCAATGCTACGGGCAGCACACTGCGCTCACCGTCGTACACAGCCACCTCGCCGCTCTCGGCATCGACCCAGTGGTAGGAGACATGTAGCGGGTTCGGCGGACGGCTGCTCAACAGTTCGTCGGAGTCGTTGCGGACGCGCGCCTTCAGCACGACCCGCGTATCGGCAGGTAGCGTTCGTGGACATTCCAGGAGCGTCACACTGATGCGCTTGAACGTAGACGGCTGCAGCGGCAACCGCCAGGCCAGTCCGGCATGACCTTCGCGCCTGGCCTCTTCCATCACCAGCGAGCGCGCCATCGCGTTGAAGCGTTCCGCGAACGCGCCCCTGGCCCACTCGTACAGTGCGCGGTCCAACCCGGTGACACTTTCCACGGCGACACGCACATCGGCAGCCACCCCAAACTCGGGGAGGCGGTCGACCGATGCATTGAGATGCGGAACCGGCAGCCCCGGATCGAATCCGAAGGTGTGCGCGAACAGGGCCAGGGAATCTTCGATACGCTCGACGATGCCGAACTGCATCGATTGCAGGCGGTGTTTCGCGGTCTCCAGCAACGCCGGATCGTCGCCGCGCTCGGCATAGGCGCGGATCGTACGGCGGCCATAACCGGTCGGATCCGCTGCCAGCCTTTCGAAATCCAGATCTGCGGCCAGGTACAACGTTTGCGTATTGATCAGATCCCAGCGCGTTTCAGGATCGGAAACGAAATCCAGTAACGACCAGCGTTCGCGTACCACCTGTTCGTGCCGGTACGCATTGGGATCGCGACGCACATGCGCATACCACGACAGGGTGCGCTGCAAAGGGTCCCGTAACATCGTCAGATAACGCAGTGGCTGACCGACATACCGTTCCAGCCCGTGCCACAGATGGCCGCGGAACAGGCGGTAGCCACCCAGGCGATTCCGGTCGAGTGCGAACAAATCCGGCAGCAACTGGCTCGGACATATTTCATCATGCGCATACTGCGCATCGAGAAAAGCACTGAGTGTGGTCCCTGCCGTCTTCGGGATATGCAGGTAGTACAGGGCTGACGCCGGCGATCCAGATACTTGGACACCAGGGTTCAACTGAGTTTTCATTAGTCTTCATTTGAGCCGCGATCTGCGCGCGCCTATCGGAAGGCTGCACGGCCAATCATTGCATCGAACTTATCACATTTGTAACTTCATTTTGCCACTGCGGTAACTCAACGCCAAAGTCGGCAAAGAACGAGCTCGTATCCAACCGTGAATAGGCTGGCCGTGCCGCCGCGGTTGGGTAATCTGCGGTCGTGATCGGTGTCAGCTTCGGCACGCGATCGGCCAGCCCGAGCGCAAGGGCGGTCGCAAAAATGTGTTCGGCAAAGCCATACCAACTCGTCTCTCCGGTGGCCGTCAGGTGCCAGGTTCCCGACCGTTGGATGGGATGCCGCATCGCCCGCACCGTCATCTGCGCGATCAACGCCGCCGGCGTTGGCGTGCCAATCTGATCGGCCACCACTCGCAACTCGTCGCGTTCGGCACCGGCACGCAGCATCGTGCGCAGGAAGTTGTGGCCGTGTGCCGAATACACCCAAGCGGTGCGGAAAATCAAATGGCGACCGCCCGCAGCTCGGATCGCCTGCTCTCCGGCCAGCTTGCTCTCACCGTAGACGCAAAGCGGGCCGGTCGGATCGTCCGGCAAATAGGGGCGCCTGGCGCGACCGTCGAAGACATAATCCGTCGAGTAGTGCAACAACGGCACACCCTGCTCGGCGCACCAGCGCGCGATCGCGGCGGGCGCCTCGGCATTGACCCGGAACGCCGCCGCGCGCTCCTGTTCGGCCTTGTCCACTGCGGTGTAAGCAGCCGCATTGATCACCCAGGTCGGCCGCGCGACGGACAGCAGCGCGACCAGTTGTTCCGGCTTTTCCAGGTCCGCGCGCAGACAGGCCGATCCGTCGGCCAGCAGGCCGCTGCGCGTAGTCGCCAGTACCCTGCTGCCGGAAAGCACACGCAGCAGCTCCTGACCAACCTGACCGTTACCGCCAATGACCAGCACGCTCACGCTGCGTCTCCCTGCGCCGGATACACCGGCAGACATTCCTCACCGAGCTGCTCGAGGAACGGTGCGTGCGCGTCCTTCGACGAGAGGATGGGGTCGGCGATTGGCCAATCGACGGCAATGCTCGCATCGTTCCAGCGCACGCCCGCATCGGCGGTTTTCACGTAGACATCGGTGCACAGGTAGCTGAAGACCGCGAACTCAGAGAGAACCGCGAACCCGTGTGCGAATCCCTCGGGAATCCAGAACTGGCGGCGGTTCTCCGCACTCAGAATCACCGCTTCCCAGCGTCCGAAGGTCGGCGAGCCTCGGCGCAGGTCCACCGCCACATCGTAGACCTCTCC
Source organism: Xanthomonas sp. SHU 166 (assembly GCF_000364685.1). Taxonomy (NCBI): domain Bacteria; kingdom Pseudomonadati; phylum Pseudomonadota; class Gammaproteobacteria; order Lysobacterales; family Lysobacteraceae; genus Xanthomonas; species Xanthomonas sp. SHU 166. Next base: position 25,784 of record NZ_AQOJ01000004.1, on the reverse strand, counting down.
CTCCAGCACACTGACCAGCTTGCCCTGCGGCCGTGGCCACTGGTAATGCAGGCCGCGCAGAACGCCCTTGGACGACGCAGACACGTTGCTCTGCACGAATCGACTGGGAAGCCCCAGTTCCGCGAAACGTTCGGCATTCCACAGTTCCATGAAGTAACCGCGGGCATCGCCGAACACCGCCGGTTCGATCACCATGCAGCCGGGCAAGTTTGTCTCAATCACTTTCACGGAACGATTCCTCGTACAGCCAGCTCCTGCAGATATCTGCCGTAGCCATTCTTAAGTAAAGGCGCGGCCAGCCTTTCCAATTGCGCGGCATCGATCCACCCCTGTCCGAACGCGATTTCTTCTGGACAGCACACCTGCAGCCCTTGCCGCGACTGAATGGTCTCGATGAAGTTAGAGGCCTCGTGCAGCGACTGGTGGGTCCCGGTGTCCAGCCAGGCGTAGCCACGGCCCAGCGCCTCCAGATGCAGTTCGCCGTCCTGCAGGTAACGGCGATTGAGATCGGTGATTTCCAGTTCACCGCGTGCGGAAGGTTGCAGTTCCGCGGCGTAGTCGCTGGCGCGACCATCGTAGAAATACAGCCCGGTCACCGCATAGTTCGAGCGCGGCTTGGCCGGCTTTTCCTCGATGTCGATGACCTTGCCCGACGCATCGAACTCGGCCACGCCGTAGCGCTCGGGGTCGTTGACCCAATAGCCGAACACGGTGGCGCCATGCTCTCGCGCATCGGCGCGGCGCAGGGTTTCGGTCAGGCCATGGCCGTGGAAGATGTTGTCGCCCAGCACCAGGCAGCTCGGCTTGCCGGCGACGAAATCGCGACCGATCAGGTAGGCCTGGGCCAGCCCGTCCGGGCTCGGCTGCACCGCGTACTGGATGTCCATGCCCCACTGCGCGCCATCGCCCAGCAGCGCGCGGAACAGCGCCTGTTCGTGCGGGGTATTGATGATCAGCACCTCGCGGATCCCGGCCAGCATCAGCACGCTGAGCGGGTAATAGATCATCGGCTTGTCGTACACCGGCAGCAGCTGCTTGCTGACGCCCTTGGTGATCGGATACAGCCGCGTGCCGGAGCCGCCAGCGAGGATGATGCCCTTGCGTTGTGTCATGAGGTGTTCCCTGGTGAAGTCCGCACGTCCGGACGCTTGTGCGGGACGCGCGTTATGCCGCGGTGCCGATCCGTTCCAGCCGATAGCTGCCATCGAGCACGCCCTGCACCCAGTCCTGATGGCTCAGATACCAGTCCACGGTGAGCGCGATGCCCTGTTCGAACGTGTATTTCGGCTCCCAGCCCAGCTCGTTCTTCAGCTTGGAGGCGTCGATCGCGTAGCGGCGGTCGTGCCCCGGCCGGTCGGCGACATAGGTGATCTGGCTGGCGCGCGGCTTGCCGTCTTCGCGCGGACGCCGCGCGTCCAGCAGTGCACAGATCGCCTGCACCACCTCGATGTTCTGCTTCTCGGCGTTGCCGCCGACGTTGTAGGTCTCGCCGACCTTGCCCTTGGCCAGCACGGTGCGGATCGCCTCGCAGTGGTCGCCGACGAACAGCCAGTCGCGCACCTGCTTGCCGTCGCCGTACACCGGCAGCGGCTCGCCGGCCAGCGCCTTGGCGATCACCAGCGGGATGAGCTTCTCGGGGAAGTGGTACGGGCCGTAGTTGTTGGAACAGTTGGTGGTCAGCACCGGCAGGCCGTAGGTGTGGTGGAAGGCGCGCACCAGGTGGTCGGACGCGGCCTTGGACGCTGAATACGGCGAGTTCGGCGCATACGGCGTGGTTTCGCTGAACTTGCCGGTCTCGCCGAGCGTGCCGTAGACCTCGTCGGTGGACACGTGCAGGAAGCGGAACGCGTCGCGGCGGTCCTCCGGCAACGCCTTCCAGTGATCGCGCACCGACTCCAGCAGACCGAGGGTGCCGACCACGTTGGTCTGGATGAAGGCACCGGGCCCGTCGATCGAGCGGTCCACGTGACTTTCGGCAGCGAAATTGACCACGGCGTCGGGCTGGTGCTCGGCGAGCAGGCGGCACACCAGATCGCGGTCGCCGATATCCCCGTGCACGAACACATGGTCAGGGTTGCCGTCCAGCGACGCCAGCGTGTTCAGGTTTCCGGCATAGGTCAACGCGTCCAGGTTGATTACACGGATGCCGCGCGCCACCGCCTCGAGCACGAAATTACCGCCGATGAAACCGGCACCGCCGGTCACGAGCCAAGTCGCCAATGCCTTTCTCCTGTGTCTTGGCCTGGGCACCAGACAGAATCGCTGGAGCGTAACCGCCAAGCATAGCGCTCTGGAGGTGGCCCGACGCGCTCACGCGACCAGGCCTGTTCAGCCCACCGCTTGCGCTCGACCATACGCCCTCGCATGGTCCCCCGCGCCCGGTTAGAATCCTCCGACTGCCCCGTGCCAGCCGCCGCGGCCGGGCCTTCCCGCACTGCTGAAGGATCTCGTACACGATGAAAATCCTCGTCGCCTACAAGCGCGTGGTGGACTACAACGTCCGCATCCAGGTCAAGCCGGACGGCTCCGGCGTGGTCATCGAGGGCGTCAAGCTCTCCGCCAACCCGTTCGACGAAATCGCCCTGGAAGAGGCGCTGCGCCTGCGCGACGCCGGCATCGCCAGCGAGGTGGTGGTGGCCACCATCGCCCCGGCCGACGCCGCCGCGCACCTGCGCAACGGCCTGGCGATGGGCGCCAACCGCGCCATCCACGTGGTCGCCGACGCGGCGATCCAGCCGCTGACCGCCGCGCGCACCCTGCTCAAGCTGGTCGAGCAGGAGCAGCCGGACCTGGTGATCCTCGGCAAGCAGGCGATCGACGACGACGCCAACCAGACCGGGCAGATGCTGGCCACGCTGTGGGGCCGGCCGCAGGCGACCTTCGCCGGCAAGCTGGTGGTGGCCGACGGCAAGGCCACGGTGACCCGCGAGGTCGACGCTGGCCTGGAGACCCTGGAAGTGGAACTGCCGGCGGTGGTCACCACCGACCTGCGCCTGAACGAGCCGCGCTTCATCAAGCTGCCGGACATCATGAAGGCCAAGAGCAAGCCGCTGCAGACGCTGGCCTTCGCCGAGCTGGGCGTGGAGGCCAACGACAGCCTCACCACCACCCACTACGCACCGCCGGCCAAGCGCAGCCGCGGCGTGATGGTCAAGGACGCCGCCGAACTGGTGGCCGCACTCAAGCAGAAGGGGTTGCTGTGATGTCTAAAATCCTCGTCGTCGCCGAACACCTCAACGGGCAGCTCAACGCCGCCACCGCCAAGTGCGTCAGCGCCGCGCAGGCGCTGTCGCCCGAGGCCATCGACATCGTCGTGCTGGCCGCCGATCCGGCCACGGTGGCCGCCCAGGCCGCGCAGATCGCCGGCGTCGCCCGCGTCCTCACCGTCGCCAATCCGGCCAACGAACACGCCATCGCGCAGGTGCTGGGCCCGCAGATCGCCGCCCTGGCGGCGGGCTACACCCACGTGTTCGGCCCCTCCACCACGTTCGGCAAGGACCTGATGCCGGTGGTGGCGGCCCTGCTCGGCGTCAACCAGATCTCCGACCTGATGGCCGTGGACGGCGACTACGCGTTCAAGCGCCCGATCTACGCCGGCAACGCCATCATCAGCGTGCAGGCGCCGGCCGACCAGATCGTGGTCGCCACCGTGCGCAGCGCGTCCTGGCCGGAAGCAGCACAGGGCGGCACTGCCGCAGTCGAAGCGGCCAGCGTCGACGCCGCCCTGCCGGGCCACACCCGCTTCGTCGGCCTAGCCGCCGGCAGCTCCGACCGCCCCGACCTGCAAAGCGCCAAGCGCGTGGTCTCCGGCGGCCGCGGCGTCGGCTCGGCCGAGAACTTCCAGATCGTCTACCAGCTCGCCGACAAGCTCGGCGCGGCGGTCGGCGCCTCGCGCGCGGCGGTCGACGCCGGCTACGTGCCCAACGAACTGCAGGTCGGTCAGACCGGCAAGATCATCGCGCCGGAACTGTACGTGGCCGTGGGCATCTCCGGCGCGATCCAGCACCTGACCGGCATCAAGGACGCCGGCACCATCGTCGCGATCAACAAGGACCCGGAGTCGCCGATCTTCGAGATCGCCGACATCGGCCTGGTCGGCGACCTGTTCACGCTGTTGCCGGAGCTGGAAAAAGCGCTCGGTTGAACAGCGTCCGGCCCCTACACCTCACTCCCGCTGGCAGCAGCGGGAGTGTGTCGAGCGGGCACTACGCGCCAGGGAGGTACCGGACATGGCGCCAGCGAGCCTGCAGCCCGCAGATGGCCATGGCAAGCCAGCCCGGTGCCCCGGCATGGCGATCAAGGAAGGCCTATCCGCCTCGCAGCACCGAACAACCCTCAGTTGTCTCCGAACAGGTCTCGGGTGTAGACCTTCTCCTGCACATCCTTGAGCGCGTCGGCCATACGATTGCTGATGATGACGTCGGCCTGGGTCTTGAAGGCCTGCAGGTCATTGACGACGCGCGAGTGGAAGAATTCCGGCTCGTCCAGGCATGGCTCATGCACGATGACCTCGACGCCCTTAGCCTTGATCCGCTTCATGATTCCCTGGATGCTCGAAGAACGGAAATTGTCCGACCCGCTCTTCATGATTAACCGATAGATCCCTACCACCTTGGGATTGCGACGGAGGATGTCGGACGCGATGAAATCCTTGCGCGTGGTATTGGAATCCACGATCGCGCGGATCAGGTTCTGCGGCACGCTCTGGTAGTTGGCCAGCAGCTGCTTGGTGTCCTTTGGCAAGCAGTAGCCGCCGTAGCCGAACGACGGATTGTTGTAGTGCGAGCCTATGCGCGGATCCAAGCAGATGCCCTGGATGATCTGGCGACTGTCGAGCCCGTGGGTGAGCGCGTAGGTATCCAGCTCATTGAAGTAGGACACGCGCATCGCCAGGTAGGTATTGGCGAACAGCTTGATCGCCTCGGCCTCGGTCGGCTCCGTGAACAGCACCGGCACATCCTGCTCAAGCGCCCCCTCCTTCAGCAGTTCGGCGAACCGCTCCGCACGCGCAGAACGCTCGCCAACGATGATCCGCGAGGGATGTAGATTGTCGTAGAGTGCACGGCCCTCACGCAGGAACTCGGGAGAGAAGATGATGTTGTCTACACCGAACTGCTTGCGTACCTTGCTGACGTAGCCGACCGGAATCGTCGACTTGATCACCATCGTCGCGGCGGGATTTATCGCAAGCACACCGCCGATGACCGCTTCGATCGAAGAGGTATTGAAATAGTTCGTCTCCGGATCGTAGTCCGTCGGCGTCGCGATGATGACGTACTCGGCGCCCGCATAGGCCTCCTGCGGATCGAGCGTAGCGCGGAAGTTGAGATCGCCGCCGATCAGTACCCGTTCCAGCTCGTCGTCAATGATCGGCGAACGCCCCTCATTGAGCATCCGCACCTTCTCTTCGACGATATCCAGCGCCACAACTTCATGATGGCGCGCCAGCAGCACGCCATTGGAGAGACCAACGTATCCGGTTCCTGCTACCGCAATCTTCATTATCCGAGTCCAGACTTAGGGACGAGGCACGTACAACATGCGCTCGGTCGCACAACTATAGTAGGTATCCGAGCGCCAGAAGCTCAATCCGAGCTGCTGGCTGGCAGGTTCCTGCATGGCTTGCTTCATGCGCTCGCATTGCTGCGCCGGCCACATCGTCTCGCCGATCATGTCCGCACGCGCGGCCAGATAAGGCAGCGACACGTAGTAGGCCGACCAGAGCAAGGTCGGCGCCAACGCCAGCACCACCCAGGCCATGCGTCGATCGGTGGCGACCGACACAGGGCGCAGCGCCAACAGCCCGGCCACCAGGACCGCAAGCATCGGCTGGATCATCAGCCGGTTGCCCCAGGAACTCCATCCGAAGGGCGCCCACCAGCGCGCGAATCCGATCAGGGAGATCAACGCCGCCAGCACGGCGATCGCCAACGTATCGCGATCTGCACGCAGCCCCAGCACCCGCCAGCCAACGAAGGCCGCGGTCAGGCCGAGGGTCCAGAACACCAGTACACCGCCATTGGGGGAGAGCACAGAGCCGACCAGGAACCCAGCGCTGGTTTCCCAGGACGGCTGGGTCTGCCTGGCCTCTTCCAGGTATGCCAAAGGCAGCAGCGAGTGGTAACGCAACAGGTTGTATCCGAGGACGACGCACAAGCCCACCGCAACGCCGGCCCCGGCGGCGATCAGCGCAAGCCTCACCCCATCCCGCCGCTGCGCCGACGCGGATTCCGCCTGCACACGTTGACGCGCCCTCCAGAACCCGGCAACCGCTAGCACAGACAGGCCAACGCTGAGGACCACCGTATCCTTGTAAAGAACCGCCCAGGCACCGGTCAGCGCGATCAAGGCGACCTGTCCACGGGTGAGCGGCGCCGTTGCCCGCAACCCTATGCCGAGCAGCCCGATGAACATTCCGATCACGACGCCGGCCTGCACCTCCAGCGCTCCCGACCTCAGATAGAACATCGGCAGCGGGGTCAAGGCGATTGCGCCAAGATAGACGATCGCGGGCGCAAGCCCACGGCGCCAGCCGTGCAGCCTGAGAACGGCGAACACCGGCAGCAACAGCACGATCAGGTTGAGACCGGTCATCCGCGCGTGCGATTGCGCCGGACCCGCGCCCTGCAGCAAGGCCGAATTCGCCAGGTAAGCGACGGGAAACTTGCTCACGCCAGCACAATCCGACGTCGGTGCAGTGGCGCAGTGCTCAACTAGCGGAGCATCGTGGATCCAAGTCTCCATGTCGTAGACGCTGAAACCTCCAGCGCCCAACCATGCCGACAACAGCGCCAGGACCGCGAACACGCCAGTTACCACCGCTTGCCGCGCCCACGAACCGCGCGCGCGTTCTAGCGGCGCGGGGTGCATAGCCATGAATCATCTCCGTTCACGTGCTGCTTGCAGTCGAAACGCCCGCCGAACCGATCACTGTAGGTGGCGTAGAGATCCGGCGACAACAAATAGATCGCGGACGGGTCCGGCCGCTCCAGCCGATGCGGATAATCGCAGTGGTAGGCCAGTTGCTCAGGCAGGCTGCGGGCAGCGTAAAAGTTATTCGTCACGATTCCATGACGCAGCGCGAAGACGCCGACCGACTCGTAGTTACGGATTCCCAACGGCGTCTTCGCGTTGTCGCACTGCCACGCCGGATAGACCAGGATCGCGGAATACTTGCCCGGCGCAACCCCATGCAGCTCCTGAGTCTGGCCATTGGCGATCGCAAACTTGATGTTGCGGGCGATGGGCTGCACATCCACCACTTGCAGCACCAAGATCAGCATCAGCAACGGCAGCGCCCGTGCAGCCCCCAGCCGCAGCACGCAGGCGCTCAGGCCGATCAAGATGATCCAGAATCCCGACATCCAGAAGAAGCGCCCGCTGGAGCGGAATCGACTGAGCGCGGCCTCCAGTCCTGGCGGAATCGTGAAGTGGTGCCCCTGCGAACCGAAGTAAACCGTACTCGAAAGCGCCAGCAGATAGCAGACGAACACCACCCCTAACGCCGGCACGAACGGGAAAGTGGACGACCGCCCCCGATAGTTGATGAACATCGACACGGCAAGGACGCCCATCAGCAGCACGCCAAAGCCAAGGTAATCGAAGCCTTCGAAGGCCTGGCCGCCGGTCGGGTCGGCGATGTCGAGCCCGACAATGCGAGCCAGTCCATTTGAGTCCAGCGGCCCCAAGATGTTCATGGAGTACATGCCATAGCCGCCGGCAGCAGTACCGGACGCACCCATAAATCCGAAAACAGACAACCCCAGTGCGGCGACCAACCCGGCAGCGGCGATGCGCAAGGCGACCTGCGGCCAGCCCAGGGTCCGATAGCGCAGCACGGTGATGCCGCACACGTTCACCAGCACCATCAGGCAAAGATAGGGATTGATGCCCGCCGCCAGCAATACGACGCCGCAATTGCCGAACAACCAGCGGTTGCGACTGCTGTGCAGCGTGAGCAGGGTCACCCAGATCGAGAGCACCAGCAGCCACTGCGATGACAGCGCGGTGTGGCCCTGGAAACGGAAGAAGGTGAACGGCGCAAGCGCGAACAACATGCCGCCCAGCACCGCAATCACCACATTTAGCCCGCGGTACGGCTCATCCAGCAAACGCAGCGCGCGCTCTGTCGCGAGGTAGCCGAACACGCCCTGCAGGACCACGCACAACAGGAAGTACGGGCCGATGAACTGCAGGCCATCCGGCAGCAACCAGGCTAGCGGACGTGCGAGCAGCAGGAACAGCGGCATCGGGTCGAACAGTGCGATGCTCATCGGCACGGGATGGCTCAGCCGCAGCGAATCCAGCCAGCCTTTGTCCGGGTCCGCCAGATATTGCCCCCAGGCGACGTAGACCTGCGCCAGATCGCCCCAGATCCAATGGGTGTCATGTATGTCCAGGGGCACGGGACCAAGCGCATAGCGGCCCCATACCATGGCCAACCCGGCCACAACGACGATGCCGAGCCAGAAAGCGCGCCCGAGGCCCACGGCCCGCTGCGCAATGCGACGCACTGCGTTGTTCATGTTCATTGGCATGTGTAATCAACGCTTTCGGCGCTTTTACGGAAGGGATCCACCAGGTCGTCCGTATAGGCGTTCATGATTAGGCGCTTCCTTGGCAGGAAATGTGCCCGGTAGAAGCGGCTGATCGAGGCAATATCCTGGCCCTTCGCGGTCAGCAGCACGCAGCCATGCTTTATTTCCACCGTCCCGGATTGCAATTGCTCGGTTAGCCGGATATCCACCAGACGGTGTTCCTTCATGTACTCATGGACAAAAACGTCGCCGATCCGGTTCTCGAGGATGCCGCCGCCCCGCTGCTGCAGCTTCTCAAGGATATAGAACGACAACGAGCGGTCCAGCACCGTCGGTACACTTATGGCGTACACATAGCCGAGCAGGCACCAGATGACCAGCAATTGGGTGAACTCGAGCCTGCTCAGCCCATCGAGCAGGCGCCAGACACGGAACAGCGCGGCCGTGACGAGCACCGCCAGCAGCGCGTCCATGAGCGAGGAATACAGCACCACATTCACGTCGAAGAAGCGCATGTGGATGAAGTTCGTCAACAACAGAATCCCGACGTAGACAACTGTGGCCAGGATCGGACGGAGCAAGACCTTCATTTGAACACCATGAACTTGTTGACAAAGAAGCTGAGGACCATCTGCATGCCCGTGGCCAGCAGGAATCCTATGCGGTAATCGAACGCGAGCCGGTCGGTCCACGCATACATGACAAGCGCATGCAGCAGGGCGATGCCCACGTAGAACAGCAGGAACAGCAGTCCCTGGTTCAGCAGTCGCCCCCGGGTACCGCGAAACACGAAATAACGGCTGCCGATGAAGGACGCGGTGATGCCGAAGATCGCCGCGATGCCGTTGGCGACGCCGGCCGAGCCAATCCCCACCACGTCGAGATTGAACTTGAGGACCGAGAAGTGGATCGCCGTGGCCACCAAACCGTTGACAACATAGCGGAAGAACTGACCGCCCAAGGCGCGGTCAGCGCGGGCGTGCATGGATGACCTCGCGGACGAAGTCGCGGTAGCTGCCGGCGACCAGCACGCCACCGCTGCGGATCATTCCCGACATCATCAAAATGATCAGGGTCAGCGCCGCCGTCTGCAGGAACACCAGCAACAAGATCCCCGATGCCAGCGAGAACCAGCCTGGCGTCGTGAAGCCCAGCGCCTTGAGCAGCAGCGCCGCCACGCCACCGATGATCGACAGCCCGGCCACTAGGGTGCAGGCGATGCCCACGCGTACCAGCACATCCTCGGCGAACACCATCAAGGCGCGGAAGCCGTGCAAAGCCAGGCCGACGAAATTCATTTTGCTGCGACCGGCATAGCGCGCACCACGGTCCAGCGAGCAGGTCTGTACGCGCAGCTTGGAGCCGAGCACCGCGGCGGCGACATGGGTCCAAAGCTCCTGCATCGCTGCCAGGCGGCGTACCGCCGGCATCTTCGCCGCCATGAAGTTGCCGAAGCTGATCTTGCGCCCGCTGAGCAGGGAGAACAGCAGCTTGTAGACTAGGTAGAACGTCTTGAACTTCAGCGACTCCACCCTGCTCTTGCGGGTCGCCACCACCACGTCGACCTCAGCCGACGCCAGGCCGCCCACCAGCTCGGTGATGCTGTGCGGCGTATCCTCGCCGTCGGAGTCCATGGAAATGACGATGACATCGTCGCCGAAGTGGTCGGCGACATAGCTCAGCCCGATGGCGATGGCACGCTGATGTCCGACGTTGCGGCGCAGTTTGATCACCACCCCTTCCAGGGCGGCGGCCTCGATGGCCGAGATCTCCAGCGGCTGGCGCACCGACCCGTCATCGACGGCGACGACGTAAATGTCCGGCCCCTGCATCCTTGCAAGCTCGAGAAACAGCTTCGAAGACGCCTCCAGGTCTTCGTATACCGGCATCACCACGACCTTGCGCATGCTGGCGTCCCTCAAGCGAGCAGGCGCTGGCGGAAGTAGCCGATGGTCTCCTTCAGACCGTCTTCCAGCGCGACCTTCGGCTCCCAGTCGAACGTGGCTTTGGCCAGGCTGATGTCGGGCTGACGTTGCTTCGGATCATCCGACGGCAGCGGACGGTATTCGATCTTCGACTTGCCGCCAACCAGGCGCAGCACGGTCTCAGCCAGCTCCAGCATGGTGAATTCACCGGGGTTGCCGATGTTGACCGGGCCAGTGAAGTCTGCAGGCGACGCCATCAGGCGCAGCATTCCCTCAATCAGGTCGTCGACGTAGCAGAAGCTGCGGGTCTGGGTGCCATCGCCGTAGATGGTGATCGGCTCGCCCTTCAGCGCCTGCACGATGAAGTTGCTGACCACGCGGCCATCATTCGGATGCATGCGCGGACCGTAGGTATTGAAAATGCGCATGACCTTGATTTCGAGCTGGTGCTGGCGCCAGTAATCGAAAAACAGCGTCTCCGCGCAGCGCTTGCCTTCGTCGTAGCAACTGCGAATGCCGACCGGGTTGACGCGGCCCCAATAGCCCTCCACCTGCGGGTGGATTTCCGGGTCACCGTAGACTTCGCTGGTGCTGGCCTGGAGGATGCGGGCGCCGACGCGCTTGGCCAGGCCCAGCATGTTGATCGCACCATGCACGCTGGTCTTGGTGGTCTGCACCGGATCGGACTGGTAGTGCACCGGCGAGGCGGGGCAGGCCAGGTTGAAGATACGGTCCACTTCCACATAGAGCGGGAAGGTCACGTCGTGGCGCATCAGCTCGAAACGCGAGTGATTCAGCAAGCCCGCCACGTTCGCCTTTGCTCCCGTGTAGAAGTTGTCGACGCACAGCACATCGTGGCCGCTGTCGATCAAGCGATCGCACAGGTGAGAGCCCAGGAAGCCAGCGCCACCGGTGACCAGAACCCTCTTTTGTTGTTCAAGCATGTACGATCTCCAGAGAAATTTGCGCGCCCGCGAACGGGCAAGCCATCGTGCCCGCGATTTAGCGCGGCATTGTATTCGAAATTACCGCCCCGCTTGGGCGGCCGCCCCTTGTGGCACCGGCCCTCTCCGCCCCGCGCCGTCACTCCCCGCAACGCTCCCGGGCGCTGCGGCCTATCCTATCACTGGCTGTAGCCACGACCCCTGTAGCAGCAGCGAGCGCAGTTCGCGCCCGTAGTCACGCCAACTCAGGATGCGCCCGGCCAGAGGTCCGCACCCGGCCAGCTCCGGCACCCGCAGCAACGCAGCCAGCGCCGCGCTGTCGCCGACTGGGAAGTAGGCGGCATGTTCGCCGGCGATTTCCCGGAATACGGCGATGTCCGACAGCAACAGCGGGGTCCCGTGGCGCGCAGCCTCCACAATCGGCAGCCCGAACCCCTCGGACAGCGAGGCCTGGATCAGTCCATGGGTGGACCGATAGGCCAAGTCTAGTTCGGCGTTGTTGACCTTTTCCGGCCAGAACAGCCGCTTGCCGAACTGCGGGCTATTGCGAATGGCCGCGACCAGCTCCTCGCTCCCCCATCCATCCTTGCCGACGATCAGCAGATTGGCCTCCAGGCCGGCCGCCCACCCCGCCTCGAAGGCGCTGAGGATGGTGCGATAGTCCTTGCGCGGCTCCATCGTGCCCACCGCCAAGAAGGTGCGCGTGCCGGCCTCGAATAAGGCGCTGATCGATGGACGGATCTCGCTGTCCATGCCCACCTCCATCACGTCCGATCCCAGATGGACATAACCGATGCGATGGTTGGCGCGATGTTCGACGCCGTTCTCGGCGATCCAGGCGCGAAGATCCTCAGCGGTGGTCCGCGAGTTGCAGACGAACATATCGGCATGACGCACGGCGAACTCGGTCCACGCGCGAAACGCCGGCGGCATGCCTTCGCCACAGGTCTCGGGAAAGCGTAGCGGAATGATGTCGTGGAAGAACACCGCCAACTCGCCGCCATTGCGGCGGACCTTGCCAATGCTCGGCAGGAAGCGTTCGGGACCCACCCAGGCGGAGTCGGCCAGGAACAGCATGTCGCGGCTGCGGATGCCCTCGACCTCATCGAAGGCCGGGCACTCGACGCCCAACGTCTTCTTGACCAACAGATGCGCCGAGCGGATTCGCTCGCCTTCATGGTAGACCGGCACGAACAGCATCCGCCCGTCGGCGTTGCGCGCACACAGCTCGCGGACCAGGTTGCGGACCACGCGCTGGATACCAGTGCCGTAGTCGACCCGCGCCATCTCGCTCATGTCGATCAGCACGCGTTGGGGGCTGCCGAACCTGCCCACCGAGCACAGCGATTCGTAGATCCCATCGACGATCGAGGCCGAACGCGCTGACAGCGTCGGCTTCAACAACGCCGCAACACCCGCACTCGACAGATGCGCATAGTGCGCGCGGACCGCCTCGGCCCAGTCGATGGCTGTCCCCGGCTGCGCGGCACCGCCCAAGGATTGCACCGGCACGCGCCGCAGCATCGGCGCGACCGCCATCGCCAGCTTTGCGGGCTGAGAACCGGCTTCCATGACCCCCAGGCAATCGGAGATCAGCTCGGGCAGGGCATGGTCGTGCGCCGGCAGTTGCCCCTGCGCAAGCAGGGCGTACAGCCCCGGCCACTGCGCATGCACTTGGCCGGCGCGCTCGCCGGGGAACGCCAAACCGCGAATCGTCGTGCCATCGGCGCTGCCGTGCAGCGCAACCACCACATCCAGCCCCAGGTCCGAAGCCAGCGGTTGCTCGGGAAACGCCTGCACATGCATGTAAGTCGGCCACTGCCCGGCATCGCGACTGGCGATTTCCACGCTGTTGGTCCTGCCGAACAGCGAAATCCGCTCGACCCACCCGCCGATCGTCTCGGCCGGGAGGGTATCGGCGACCACGATGGCGACCTTCGAATGGCCCTCGTTGCCACCCCGACCCGACTCGCGCCGCTCCAGCGCAGCCTGCCAAGCGGCGATGCTGAGCTGCGCGGTGCGGCGCCAGGAAAAATCCTTGACCCGCTCCAATCCATAACGCTGCAACTGGGAGCGCCAAGCATCGTCGCCGAGCACGCGCTGCAGCGCGGCGGCGATCGCCAGCGGACTTGTCGCATCGAATCGCGCCTCGTCCAGCGCAACGATCTCCTTCAAGCTGGAATTGTCGCCTACCACGACCGGCGCACCGCAGGCCATCGCTTCCACCACCGGCAGGCCGAAACCCTCGTATAGCGACGGGAACACGAAGGCACTGCAGCAGGTATAGAGGTCGACAAGTTCAGCGTCGGTGACGTAACCGGTGACCACCAGCGCATCGTTTTCGAGGTCGCACTGCTGGGCGAATTGGCGCAGTTCTTCGGCCTGCTCGGCCTGATTCAGCACGAGTTTCAGCCTTTGCCGCTGCGCTTGCGGCACGGCCGCGAAGCCAGCGATGGCGCCGCGAGTGTTCTTTCGGTAATCGTTGTTGCCAGTGTAGAGGACATAGCGTTCGACTAACCCGAAGCGTTTGGCCAGGCGCGCACGCGCAGCGGCGATGTCGGGCGAGGGCTGGAATACCTCCGAATAGCCGGCATAGATCACATGCACACGTTCCGGGTCCAGATCCAGCAGACGCACCGCGTCGTCCTTGCTGGACTGCGAGTTGGCCAGGAGCACATCGAACTCGCGCAACTGCGCCACCTTGTGCCGGTACCAATCGCGGATGCGCGGATCGGACAGGTAGCGGTCGCTCATCACCAACGGAATCAGATCGTGGACCAGACAACTGGTGAGGCTGCCGCGCGTGCGCGCCATCCGCCCCAGGCTGGCGCAGGGCTCGACAGCGCCCTCGAACAGGCTCGGCACATGCACGATGTCCGGTGCCATCGCCTCTACGTGCAGGCGTACCAGTTCCTCGCGCAACGTCGCCTCGGGTTCGCTGGTCGGAAACGCGCTCCACAAACCGGCCGGATAGCGGTAGCCATGCAGGCGGTCGGCAGCGATCCTGCCGGCGAATTCGCCGAGCACGTCGCCGGCCTGACGCTCGTAGGTCAGGTCCAGCGAACAGTGCAGATCGAACGGCAGATCCGCCGCGCCGAGCAGTCCTCGCAGATGCTCACGGGTATAGCGGCCGATGCCGCGCGTATTCGATCCGTTCTGCAGCGACTGCAGATCGAAAAGCAAAGAAGGTTTTCGTTGTTGCATGATATCCACGCTGCCCCCTGTCATATCCATCGCAGCCGGTTTACAGCGGCTTGGTCGCGACGATGGCGTAATCGGGGGAAACCGAAAGCCAGTCGACGAAGCGATTGATCTGTTCCGCGCCCGGCACGTCCGCAGCGACGGGCCCGGTCTCGGGCACGAAGCGCCCGTCTTCGAGCAGATCCACGTGCACATCGGCGAAACCGCGATCGCCGGCCATCCACGCCAGCAACGGCGGCGGTAGCGGATTGCGGTGAGTCGGATCGAAATAGAAGTAGTAGGCGCTGGTGCGCAGGTTTTGCGGATTGGGCGTCTCCAGGATCAGCTTGCCGCCCGGGCGCAGCGCCCGCAGCGCTAGGTCCAGCAAGCGCACCAGCACTTCCACCGGCACATGTTCCACCAGATGAATGGATGTGATGACCGCCAGCGAGTCCGGCTCGCAAGCCTCCAGGGCGGTCAGCGCGTCGACCAGCGAAACCTCGCGACCGGCCTGGCGGTTCTCCTCTACAAACACCGGATTCAGGTCAATGCCACGCGCCTCGTAGCCATGGCCAGCGAGCAGGCCAAGCAGTTCACCACGACCGCAACCCAGATCAAGCACTTTGCGGCAACCGGTCGCAGCAGCGGCGTCGGCGATGTAGGGCAGATACACTTCGCCGCGGCGCCGGATCTCCTCCTGGCTGCCCCGAAAGGCCTGCTCCAATCGCACGTACATCGCGGACAGCTCGTCCTGGGTCGCCGCCCCGGCGGTGACGTTCTGCATGGGCGCGGCGTAGAGGCCGGGGTGCTGCGACAGGCGCTGCATCAGATCGTCGAGGATCGCCGACCGCCGGGATTCGAGACCAGCATCGATGTCCTCGATCCGGTTGGCGAGGTCCTGCATGCGGCGCATGACCTCACCCTCGGCCCTACCGACCGACTTGCGCAGCGTGTGTGCGGACGCCGAAATCTGCTGGCGCAACTCCGTGCGCAGGTCGTCGACCGCGGCAGCGGCGCGACGTTCGGTGCGGTCGCCACGCGCGGCCAGGCGTGCCTCGACCGAATCGATACGCTGCCGCAACTCGCCTACGCGCAACACCGACAGAACGAAGTCCAACACGCGCCCACCGCGCTTGCGGCGGATCCGCTGCAGGAAGTAACGCAGACGCAGGTCATGGATCACTACGCCGGCATTCAGCCCCTCCTGCGACTTGCGCAGTTCACCCAGAACTTCGATCTTGGACAGCTGCCCGACCTCCAGCGCGCGCAGGTAGACCTGCCGCCCGGAAGCATCGGGCAGACGCCTGAGTACCGCCTGGTAGGCGATCTCGATGAACTCCTCGCCGGAATAGGCCAGCAGCTCGGACAACGCGTAAGCGTCCTTGGGTTGGAACGGAACGGTCACGCGACGTGACACATCGCCTTCGACATCCCGCGCCAACATCGGCAACTGCAGTTCCTGCATCACTGTACGTGGATCGATCAACATCGACTCAGCCTTTCACCAAAGCAGCCGAGCAGGCATCAGTCCGCTGCATAGAAATCTCCGCCGGCAACCAGGCCACGCCGTCAAAGCGCGGCTTGCCGATGTTGGCGACCTTGAACACCAGCGCAAGGTCCCGCCACTCGTAGTTGTCGACCATGTGGGTCTCGGTGCTCGACAACGCCACGGAAACCGAATAGCTCCCCGCCCCCATGTTGGCATCGAACTCTGCGATGAAGCAGATGCGTTCGCCGGCGCTGGCGCGCTCGACGACCTGACGCGTATGATCGGTATTGGTGCCGAACACAGCCTGGCCGAGTCGGTCCTTGATCAGGTAACCGACCACCAGCCGGGCGATATCGCCGACGCAAACGATGTCGACGCGCAGGCGCACCCGCTGCCCGACCGCGACGAACTCCAGCGGGTCGCCCTTCTCGTCCAGCAGCATCACGTTCTCGACGGTGGCCTGGCCATTGCCCGAGACGGTAACCAGTTCGCCACGCTCGTTGACCATCTGCTGGATGTCGACATCATCCTCTTTCTGCGCAATTAGGGCGTTGTAGTAATCCATCACGCCTGCGGCGTCACCATCCATCAACAGCCGCCCCTTTTCGATCAGGATCGCGCGATCGCACAACGAGATCACCGCGGACGGGTCGTGGCTGACGATCAGCAAGGTGGTACCCGCCTCCTTGTACTCGCGGATCCGCTTAATGCACTTGTGGACGAAGTAGGTATCGCCCACCGACAGCGCCTCATCGACGATCAGTAGATCGGGGCGGAACGCCGTCGCCACGCTGAACGCAATGCGCATCTGCATACCGCTGGAATAGGTGCGCACGGGCTGATCGAAATACTCGCCGATCTCGGCAAAGTCCTCGATCCCCGCCATCGCCGCGTCGATCTGCCCCTGCGAATACCCCATCAGGCCCGCGGCATGGCGAACGTTCTCGCGACCGGTCAGGTCGCTGTTGAAGCCCATGCCCAGCTCAAGGATGGCCGCAACGCGGCCGATCCGCTCGACCGAACCGGCGGTCGGCATGGTGGTGCCGGTGATCAGCTTGAGCAGGGTCGACTTGCCGGCGCCGTTCTGGCCGACGATGCCGACGGTTTCGCCGGCGCGGATGCTGAAGTTCACATCGCGAAGCACCCAGTGTTCTTCTGCCGGCTCCAGCGGCACGCCGAACCACGACAGCGCGCGTAGCCATTCGCTGCTCCACTTCCGATAGGCCTTGCCCAGGCCAGTGACTTGCAAGGAACCATTCATAGCACGTCCACCATTTCCGGGCTCGCTCGACGAAACATGACCAACCCCGCGACGAGCATCAACAACGACGCGATCACCAGATAGGCCAGCTCATGGAAAAGCGGTGGCTTGTTGAAGACCAAAACGTTCTGGTAGCTGGTCACCAGGGGATAAAGCGGATTATAGGCGAACAGGCGCCGATAACTCTCGGGCAGAATGGTCAGCATGTACACCACCGGCGTCATCCAGAACAGCGCCTGCAGCACCACCGGGACTACCTGCGCAATGTCGCGCATGAAGGTATTGAGGATGCCCAGGATCATGCCCAGGGAAAGCGCGAAGATCAGGGTGATCAGGATCAGCACTGGCAGCCATATCACCTGCGTTCCCGGCATGTGCCCAAGCATGGCAAACACGCCAAAGATCGCCAACAGCAACAGCATGTTATTGACCAGCATGGTGCCGCCTGCGATCAACGGCAGGCAGATCCGCGGAAACGACATCTTCTTCAACAGATTACCGTTTTCCACGAACAGGTTGCAGCATTTGTTGATGGTTTCCGAAAACAGTGACCATGCCAGCGTGCCGGCCATCAGATACAGCGAATACGCATATTTGTTGTCCACGCCCGGCAGCTTGGCCGACAGCACTTCAGACAGAATCAAGGCGAAGATCAGCACCTGCGCAAGCGGATGGATGATCATCCACAGGCCGCCCAGCTTGCTGCGCACGAACCGCGAACGCAGTTCGGACTTTATCGAGGAAAAAATGAAGAACCGATAGGCCCAGATAGCCCTCAGCATGCCCAACATGGAGTTACCTCGTGATCGAAAGCGGCGTGATGAATCATTGGATGTGTTGAAAGGTCTGCAACGATCGCAACCTGGTGATCATCGCGGCAGCGGCGGCATTCGCGCTCATCAGGGTGGAGATCGTGTGTTGCGCGCGCTGCCCCTTGCGGCGTGCAAGCTCGGGCGACGCGACCAGGCGCGCCATCCAATCGGCGGCCACGTCGACGTCCGCGTCGGCCCACTGCCCGTCCTGGACGTGCGGATACTGGCCCTGCTCCACCGGAATCAACCGGAAAGGCACCAGGCAACTATTCTCATCGTCCATGAAATCCAGATTACCGGACCAGCCCGTCCCGATGACCGGCTTGCCGAGCGCCATGGTTTCGGCGAGCCCCAGGCCCAAACCCTCCGCACGATGCAGCGATACGTAGGCATCGACGCTGCGCTGCAGCGCGCAGACCTGAGCATCGCTCAGGATCTGATCGCGCAAGAGGATACGGGCGTCGCCCTGCGAGTGACGGCGAAGCTCCGCCAACAGCGCCGGGTGGCGGTGGCCGTTGCTGGTCTTGATCAGCAGTTGTACCCGCGCGGCCGGATCGGGAAACGCCCTCTTGAACGCCGCAATTACCGCAAACGGATTCTTGCGATGGATCGACGAGTTGAAATCGAAGCTGCACAGGAACACGAAGGCGTCGTCCTGCAGATCGAAGCACGACCGCGGCAATGTCAGGTCGAGCGCCTGGGGAATCGGGTGCGGGATGCGGACCACAGGCTTATCGGTCGCGCGACGAAACGCGCGTTCAACGAATGCCGTCGCGACCCAAATTTCATCGACCTGTGCGACCACCTGCATCCAGTCCGCGGGGATGCTGTCCAGTTCCCAGAACCAGAAACCGATGGTATAGGCCGCCACTGGCAGCGACGGCCGGACCTGCGCGAAATGATCCGGATTGACGAAAACCAGATTGATCGGATGCGATGCCGCGCCCCCCATGAACGACACGAGGCTGCGATCGTCGCAGGCATGTGGGATGGCGATGCCGGCATCGTTGAGGCTGAGCGGATAACCCGCCTGCAGCAAGGCGCGCGCATACTGCCGCGCGCTCTGCCCCAGCCCGAACTGGCCGTATAGGTAGCCATAGAGGTTCAGCCCCGGCCCCAGCGTCGCATCCGCTGCGGGAAACGCCGGCGGCCGCTCCGGCCCCGATGCCGCCTGCACTGTGTCCAGCACACCCGCGAAGCGCATCGGCGCCATCTGTCTGGACAGGCGCCACTCGCGCAGCCGGGCGCACGCTTTCGCGAGCGGAACCCGCAGGTCGCCGCCCACGGCACGCAACAGGCGTCTCACCATGTCGTGGTACACGCCGGACGCGTCGTGCCGCCCAGTGACCCGACATGCGTCACTGCAATGCCCTGCCCAGATCGGCCCGCAAATCCCCCACATCCTCCACCCCCACGCTCAACCGCACCAGCGCATCGCTGATGCCGAGCTGCTCGCGGCGTGCGACCGGCACCGAAGCATGGGTCATCACCGCAGGATGGTTGACCAGGCTCTCCACGCCGCCCAGCGATTCGGCCAGGGTGAACAGCTTGGTGCGCTCGCAGAAGCGCTTGGCCGCGTCGAAGCCGCCCTTGAGCACGATCGAGACGATGCCGCCGTAGCCGCTCATCTGCCGGCCGGCCAGGGCGTGCTGCGGGTGCGAGGGCAGGCCCGGGTAGATCACCTTCTCCACTGCCGGGTGCGTCTCCAGCCACTGCGCCAGCGCCAGGGCGTTGTCGCAGTGCGCGCGCATGCGCAGCGGCAGGGTCTTCAGCCCGCGCAGGGCCAGGAAGCTGTCGAACGGGCCCTGCACGCCGCCCACCGAGTTCTGCAGGAAGGCCAGTTGCTCGGCCAGTTCGGCGTTGTCGCCGACCACGGCCATGCCGCCGACCATGTCCGAGTGGCCGTTGAGGTACTTGGTCGCCGAATGCACCACGATGTCCGCGCCCAGCGCCAGCGGCCGCTGCAGCAGCGGCGAGGCGAAGGTGTTATCGACCACCACCAGCAGACCGTGCTTGCGCGCGATCGCGGCGATCGCGGCGATATCGACGATCTTCAGCATCGGATTGGTCGGGGTCTCGATCCACACCATCTTCGTGGTCGGGCGGATCGCCGCCTCGAACGCGGCCGGGTCGGTCAGGTCGACGAAACCGAACTCCAGCGCGGCGGTGCGCTTGCGCACGCGCTCGAACAGGCGGTAGCTGCCGCCGTACAGGTCGTCCATCGCAATGACGTGGCTGCCGCTGTCCAGCAGTTCGATCACCGTGGCCGTCGCCGCCATGCCCGAGGCGAAGGCGAAGCCGCGGCTGCCGCCTTCCAGGGCCGCCACGCAACGCTCGTAGGCGAAGCGGGTCGGGTTGTGGGTGCGCGAGTACTCGAAGCCCTGGTGCTCGCCGGGGCTGGACTGGGCGTAGGTGGAGGTCGCGTAGATCGGCGGCATCACCGCGCCGGTGGACGGGTCCGGGTGCTGTCCGCCATGGATGGCCAGGGTCGCCAGCGCCAGCGCGGGGCCGTCGCCATGGGGATTCGACGTGTTGTCCGTCATGTGGGGTTACCGGAAAAGGGGCGTGATTCTAGCAGTGCGGTCTGAACGGCCCCATGCAGCACGGGGCCGCGCCGGCCGCAGGGATTACTGCACCCGGCGGCGCAGATAGTTGAGCAGGTCGATCCGGGTGATCAGGCCGAGGAAGGCGCCCTCGTTCATCACGATGGCGACCTGGCCACGGTCGAACACCGGCAGCAGGGCCTCGATCGGCGATTTGACGTCCAGCCGGTCGAGCTTGCTGACCATGGCCGTGGCCACGGGGTCGCGGAACCGCGCTTCATCGCCGTATACATGCAACAAGACGTCGCTTTCGTCGACGATGCCGACCAGTTGGTCGCCTTCCATCACCGGCAGCTGCGACACGTCGTACAGCTTCATGCGCTGATAGGCGGTGGTCAGCAGGTCCTTGGGGCCGACCACCACCGTGTCGCGCTGGCTGTAGGGGCGCAGGATCAGGTCGCGCAGGTCGCCGTGCTGCGGGCGCTCCAGGAAGCCGTTGTCCAGCATCCAGTAGTCGTTGTACATCTTCGACAGATACTTGTTGCCGGTGTCGCAGACGAACACCAGTACGCGCTTGGGCTCGGTCTGTGCGCGGCAGTACTTCAGCGCCGCCGCCAGCAGGGTGCCGGTGGAGGAGCCGCCAAGGATGCCCTCCTTGGCCAGCAGTTCCCGCGCGGTGTGGAAGCTCTCGGCGTCACTGATCGAATAGGCCTTCTTGACCCGGGTGAAATCGGAGATCGCCGGCAGGAAATCCTCGCCGATGCCTTCCACCAGCCAGCTGCCGGACTTCTCGCTGACCGTGCCCTGCTCGATGTACTCGGTCAGGATCGAGCCGACCGGGTCGGCCAGGACCAGTTCGGTGTGCGGCGAGGCGGCGGCGAAGGCGCGCGACAGGCCGGTCATGGTGCCGGAGCTGCCGCAGCCGAACACGATCGCGTCCAGCCGGCCGTCCATCTGCCGCAGGATCTCCGGGCCGGTGCCGAACTCGTGCGCGGCCGGGTTGTCGGGGTTGCCGAACTGGTTGATGAAGTAGGCGCCCGGGGTCTCGGCGGCGATGCGCGCGGCCAGGTCCTGGTAGTACTCGTGGTGGCCCTTGGCCACGTCCGAGCGGGTCAGCACCACCTCGGCGCCCATCGCCTTGAGGTTGAAGATCTTTTCCCGGCTCATCTTGTCCGGCACCACCAGGATCAGCTTGTAGCCCTTCTGCTGGGCGACCAGGGCCAGGCCGATGCCGGTGTTGCCGGCGGTGCCCTCGACCAGCACCGCGCCGGGCTTGAGATCGCCGCGGCGCTCGGCCGCCTCGATCATCGACAGGCCGATCCGATCCTTGATCGAGCCGCCGGGATTGGCGCTCTCCAGCTTCAGGTACAGCTCGCACACCCCGGTGTCGAGCTTGCTGGCCTTGACGATGGGGGTGTCGCCGATCAGATCGAGTACGGAGGAGTGAATGGCCATCGGGTCCGAATGCGTCGCGCCGCGGCAGCGGCTGGACCGGGCATTATCCGCGCTCGGGGGTGGAAAGTCAGAGAATGCGCGCGGCGGGGACGAAAAAAGCCGCGGTCGCGGCTTTCGGAGGGGATGACGCGGACGGTGGCAAGCCGACGAGGAGGCCAGCCACCGCCCGCGACAAGAGGGAATAGTACGGTCAGTGCGGCTTCTGCTCGTAAAGGCGCAGCAGCTTTTCCTTGGCGGCGAGCTTTTCGCGCTTCATCTGCGCCAGGGTGACATCGTCGATCGGCAGCACGCCGAGCTCGGCGTCCATGCACTTCTTGTCCAAGGTCTTGTGGCGCTGGTAGAGCTGCTTGAACTCCGGATCGGACTTGATCAACGCGTCGATTTCGGTCTGCGGTTGCCCTTCGAACATAGGAATAGCCTCCTTCAGCTAGAAACAAGAACGCCCCGGCCGCTGCGGCACGGGGCGTTGCCTGGGAGCGGAAGCGCGCGAGCCGCCGGCTGCACCGCTGCAACGCCTGGAACCAAGGTTCCCGGGACGTCGGACTGCGGTGCGCGCCACTGCGTCATCGGCTCGAACTCCTCCGTTGGCACCAGGCGGCGGGAGTGCCACCTGGAGTACCGACCCTACGCCTCCCCACCGCCGCGGACAAGAGAAGCAGGCCCGCTTTGCCGCATTCAGTTGCTCGGCGCTCAGGCCCAGGGAAAAACCCCGTTAAACCGCCTGCACAGGGTGCCGTCCGACCTCAGGGCGCGATCACGACGTCGGCCGAGCGGGCCTTGGTCGAGGCCCCCTTCTTGCCGACCGCCTGCACCCGGTTGGCGGCGACGCCGCCGCTGACCAGGGCCGCGCGCAGGGCATCGGCGCGCTTCTGCGCCACCCCGGCGTCGGTGTCGTAGGCCTCGATCCGCACCTTGCCCTTGCTGATCTGCAGGTACTGCGACAGGGCCTTGGCCTGGTTGGTGGCATCGCCCGACAGCGCCGCCTTGCCGGCGCCGAAGGCCGCGCCGGAGAAGGTGAAGACCTCGCCGCGCGTCTCGAAGCGCGAGGCCGGCAGCTTGGTGCCGGCGACCAGCTCGGCCTCCTCGCGCGCCAGCTTGGCCGCCTTCTGCTGCGCGGCGCTGAGCTTGGCGGTCTGCTGACCGGCGACGCTGGCCAGCGCCGCATCCGCATCCGCCCGGGCGGCCTGCTCGGCCTCGGCGGCCTGACGCAGGCTCTCGGCCTCCTCGGCCTGGATCTGCGCCTGCACGCGCAGGCGCTCGGCCTCCTGCCGGGCTCGCGCGGCCTCGCGGCGGCTGGCCTCGATCAGCAGGTCGCTGCGGGTCTTCTCCAACTGGTCGACCTGACGACGGGCGATCTCGGCACGGGCCATGGTTTCGGCGATCTCGACCCGGCGCTCGGCCAGGTAGCGCGCCTCGTCGCGCTCCTTGCGCTTGGCGTTGGCGAAGTTGGCCACCGCCTGCTGCGCCTGCAGGCGTTCGTAGGCGGCGACATCGGCGTTGAGCGGATCGGCCTGCAGCGCCACCAGGCGCTGGTTGAGCACGGCCAGTTCCGGGTCGTCGGCGGCCATCGCGCCCAGCGGCGCGAGCAGCAGGACCAGTAGGGCCAGGCGGCGCATTCCGTGCAGGGCGCGGCTCATGGACGGCCCTCCCCGGTACCCAGGGTCTGTTGCAGCTGGGCCACCTCGGCCTGACGCTGCTTCAACTGTGCATTGGCCACCGCCTCCTCGCTGCGCGCGCGGGCCAGATCGGCATCGGCGGCCACGCGCAGGGCCAGCTGCGGCGCGGTCTTGCGCTGGCGGCGGTCGAGCGCGGCCTGTTGCGCCTGCTCCAGGCCCTGGCGGGCACTGGCGAGCAGGTCCGGCGCGTACTGGTCGGCATCGGCCTGGACCGCACGCTGCACCGCCTGCTGCGCGGACAGCAGCTCCGGCGAAGCCACCTGGGCGAACGCGGCCGGCGCGGCGAACAACGCCAATGCGCAGGCCATCACATACTGCTGACAACGGAAGTGTGCGAAGCTAGTTTTCATCTAGGGGGGCCGTGGACGGAGACGTCGGTCACGGCCATTGTCGGAAGCCTGTGGCGCGCTTGCAACGGGCGATTGCGGATCGTTGGGGAACCATTGCGCATGGATATCGGCTATTTCCTGAAGCTGATGACCGAAAAGAACGCCTCGGACATGTTCCTGACCACAGGAGCACCGGTCTATATCAAGATCGAAGGCAAGCTGTACCCGCTCGGCGCCACCGGCCTGCCGCCGGGCATGGTCAAGAAGATCGCCTACTCGTTGATGGACGAGGGCCAGGTGCCGCAGTTCGAGCGGGAGCTGGAATTGAACATGGCCATCGCCCTGCAGGACGCCGGGCGCTTCCGCGTCAACGTGTTCAAGCAGCGCGGCGAGGTTGGCATGGTGATCCGCGCGATCCGCAGCAAGATCCCCAGCATCGAGGAACTGCACCTGCCGCAGGTGCTCAAGGACGTGATCATGACCCCGCGCGGACTGGTCCTGGTGGTCGGCTCCACCGGCTCGGGCAAGTCCACCTCGCTGGCGTCGATGATCGACTACCGCAACAGCACCACCACCGGGCACATCCTCACCATCGAGGACCCGATCGAGTACCTGCACAAGCACAAGATGTCCATCGTCAACCAGCGCGAGGTCGGCCTGGACACCCACGCCTTCCACAACGCACTGAAGAACGCGATGCGCGAGGCGCCGGACGTGATCCTGATCGGCGAGATCCTGGACGCGGAGACCATGGAGGCGGCCATCGCCTTCGCCGAGACCGGACATCTGTGCCTGGCCACCCTGCACTCCAACAACGCCGACCAGACCATCGAGCGCATCCTCAACTTCTTCCCCGAGAGCGCGCACAAGAACGTGCTGATGAACCTGTCGTTGAACCTGCGCGCGGTGATCTCGCAGCGCCTGGTCAAGGACAGCAGCGGCCGCCGCCGGCCGGCCTCGGAAGTGCTGCTGAACACGCCGATGATCCGCGACCTGCTGCGCCGTGGCCAGGTCCACGAGATCAAGCAGGCGATGGAGGAGTCGCTGGAGGAAGGCATGGAGACCTTCGACCAGTGCCTGTTCCGCATGGTCAAGCAGGGCCAGATCAATCAGGAGGAAGCGCTGCGCGCGGCCGACTCGCGCGACGGCCTGGCCCTGAAGTTCCGCCTGTCCGAAGGCGGCAGCGGCGAGCACGATCCCTACGCCGACTACGACAGCGGCCCCAGCGCCGCGCCGCGGATCACCCACGGCTTCGTCTGAGGCGTCGCCGTGTTGTCGTAGGCACGGCTTCAGCCGCGACCGGAGGTTCGCAGACGCCTGGTCGCATTGGTCCCGCAGCGACGGCGGGAACGGCGGACCGGAGGCCCAGCGGCGGTCGCCGCGGGTCGCCCTTGCGCGGACAAACGCCACTTCCACGCAACTGCGCGTCGGGACTGAAGTCCCTCCCACAGTGCGCCCAGCGAGTGCGCCGCAAGCGCGTGTGGAAGCGACTTCCGTTGCGACACGTGAAGCCGAAGTGTCGGGAAAACTGCACCTCCCACATCCTCATGCTCACCGGTGCGGCAGGGGCTGGTGGCCGACTGGCAGCAGCGGATGCCCGGTCGCGGCTGAAGCCGCTCCTTGTATCTGGACA
>NZ_AQOJ01000003.1:0-10725 GCF_000364685.1 Xanthomonas sp. SHU 166 | reverse complement strand
CGGCCGGCGGCGGCAGCAGGCTGCGCTTCCACATCTTCCAGGCCAGCAGGCCCAGGATCAGCGCCAGCGTCAAGAAAGCGACGTTGGGCATGCCCGGGATCAGGCCGACCAGGCCCAGGATCGCCGCGGCCACCGCCAGCGCCTTATGCTGGCCGAACACCTGGCCCATCATCGAGGCGCCCATGTCCTGCGAGCGCGAGGCGCGGGTGACCAGCATCGCCACCGCCGAGGACACCAGCAGCGCCGGCAGCTGTGCGACCAGGCCGTCGCCGATCGACAGCAGGGTGTAGGTGGAGGCGGCCTGCGCCACCGGCATGCCGTGCTGCAGCACGCCGACCGCCATGCCGCCGATCAGGTTGATGAACAGAATGAGGATGCCGGCGATGGCGTCGCCGCGGATGAACTTGCTGGCGCCGTCCATCGAGCCGTAGAAGTCCGCTTCCTCGCGCACTTCCTCGCGGCGGGCCTTGGCTTCCTCGCGGGTCAGCAGGCCGGCGTTGAGGTCGGCGTCGATCGCCATCTGCTTGCCGGGCATGGCGTCGAGGATGAAGCGTGCGGTCACTTCCGACACGCGCCCGGCGCCCTTGGTGATGACCACGAAGTTGATGATGGTCAGGATCGCGAACACCACGATGCCGACCGCGTAGTTGCCGCCGATCACGAATTCGCCGAAGGCCTCGATCACCTTGCCGGCGGCGCCGTGGCCGCCCTGGCCGTTGATCAGGATCACGCGGGTGGAGGCCACGTTCAGCGCCAGGCGCAGCATCGTGGTCATCAGCAGTACGATCGGGAAGATGCTGAACTCCAGCGGCCGCTTCACGTACACCACCGCCAGCAGCACCATCAGCGAAATGGCGATGTTGAAGGTGAACAGGGCGTCCAGCACCGGCGCGGCCAGCGGCACCACCACCATCGCCAGCATCAGCAACACGATCACCGGGGCGCCGAGCCCGTGCTTGATCATGTCCATGACTTTGCGCGTGTTCATCTGCGCGGCAGGCTGACTCATGGCTGGCTCCCCGGGGCGAATTCATCCACTTCCAGCGGCGGCAACGGCGGCATCGGCCCGCTGCGCCAAGCGCGCAGCGTGTAGACGTACGAGAGGACCTGCGCCACCGCGGAATACAGTCTCACGGGAATTTCCTTGCCGAGTTGGCCTTCCCTATACAAGGCGCGTGCCAAAGGCGGCGCCGAGATCACCGCCACGCGGTGCTGCTCGCCGACCTCGCGGATGCGGAAGGCGATCTCGTCCACGCCCTTGGCGACCACGGTGGGGGCGCGCATGCGCCCGCTCTCGTACTTCAGCGCCACCGCATAGTGGGTGGGGTTGACCACCACCACGTCGGCCTTGGGCACGGCTTCCATCATCCGCCGCTGCGACATCTGCATCTGCATCTGGCGGATGCGGCCCTTGACCTCGGGGCTGCCGTCGTTTTCCTTCATTTCCCGGCGCACTTCCTCGCGGGTCATCTTCAGTTTGCGGATGTAATTCCACTTCTGATAGGGCGCGTCGATCGCCGCCAGCAGCGCCAGCGCGCCGGCGGTGTACAGCAGCAGCCGCAGGGTGAAGCCCAGGCCGTGGCCGATGGCCTGCTCCAGCGGCTGCAGCAGCAGGCCGCGCAGGAAGTCGGTGCTGCCCCACAGGCACAGCATCGCGGCGCCGCCGACGAAGCCCATGCGCAGGATCGACTTGAGCAGTTCGACGATGGTCTCGGCGCCGTACATGCGGCTGAGCCCGTTCATCGGGTTGAGCCGGTCGAACTTGGGCATCAGCGCCTGGCCGGAGAAGCGCAGGGTGCCCATCAGCACCGGCGCGGCGAAGCTGGCCGCCAGGCAGATGCCGACCAGCGGCAGCACCACCCAGAGCAGGTTCAGCAGCAAGTCGCCGAAATGGCCGAACATCGCCTGCGGATGCTCGCGCAGCGACAGGTCCGGGCGCAGCGCCTGTTTCAGCCAGGCCACCGCCCCGGCGGCCATGGAGGTGGACAGGCCCATCAGGGCGAAGACGCCGGCGCTGAACACTGCGGCGGTCGCCAGTTCGCGCGAATGCGGGATGTTGCCCTGTTCGCGGGCTTCGCGCAGACGTTTGTCTGTTGGCTGTTCTGTGCGCTCTGCGCCTTCTTCGCTCTCGGACATCGGGGGTGCGCTCGGCCAGGATCGACCCTGCGCACTGCAAGGACCGTGCCGGTCCCTGGCCCGGATTCCGGGCGCCACCGCCGCGCCTCTCGGCCGCGGCGGTGGCTAGGCGAGTTGCAGCTCGACCCGGTCGCGGCCCAGCCGCTTGGCCTGGTACAGCGCCGCGTCGGCGCGCGCCAGCAGGTGCTGCAGCGGTTCGCCCGGTCGATACCAGGCCACGCCGATCGAGGCGGTGATCGCCAACTGCCGCTCGCCGATGCGCAGCGGCTGCCCGGCGATGGTGGCGCGCAGGGCCTGCAGCCGCTCGCCGCAGCTCGGCGGCAAGCCGGGCAGCACGGCCAGCAGTTCCTCGCCGCCGTAGCGGCCGACCAGGTCGGCGTCGCGCAGGTTGGCGCCCAGGCGCCGCGCCACCTCGATCAGCACCGCGTCGCCCACCAGGTGGCCGTGTTCGTCGTTGATCCGCTTGAAGTGGTCGAGGTCAATCATCGCCACTGCCAGCGGGGTCTGCTCGGCGTCGCTGCGGCGCATCTGCGCCGCCAGCGCCTCGAGGATGCCGGCGCGGTTGAGCAGGCCGGTGAGGGCGTCGTGCGAGGCCTTCACCGCCAGTGCGGCGCGGGCGATCTCCAGTTCGCGCTTGTCGTGTTCCAGCTCCTCGGTGCGCAGCGCCACCAGTTCGGCCAGTTCGCGCTGGCGCTGGTGCAGGCGGCGTTCGCGCCAGTGCAGCATGGCCACCGCCAGGCCGCCGCCGAGCACCAGGTACAGCGCGATCATCGGCTGGCTGCGCCACCACACCGGCGCCACCGAGAACGCCACCCGCAGCGGCGCCGAAGCGCTGCGCCGGTAGGCGTCCAGCAACTGCACCTCCAGCACGTAGTGGCCCGGCGCCAGCGGCGGTTGCTCGAACTCGAAGTTGGGCGTGTGCAGCCAGCGGGTGTGTGCGCCCTCGAAGCGATAGCGGAAGCTGATGCGGTTGCGCTCGTCGTACAGGTCCGGCGAGCCGACCGCGATATGCAGCGGATCTTCGCTCCAGCGCAGGCGCGCGCCCGCGGCGATGGCGGCGCCGGCACGGCTGAACTCCTTGAGCGCCAGCCTTGGCGCCTGCGTCGGGAACAGCCGCGCCGGATCCAGCAGATGGGTGACGCCACGGCTGCTGCCCAGCCATACCGAGCCGTCGTGGTCTTCCAGGAAGGCCGATTCGGACATGTCGTTCCAGAGCAGCCCCTGCGCCTGCGTCAGCCGCGACCAGGCGCGTCCGTCGTAGACGTCCACGCCCTGGTTGTGGCTGATCCAGATCCATCCGTTGCGGGTGCGGCGCAGGCTGTACAGCTGCAGGCCGCTCAACTGCGCATCGGCCGGCTGCAGGTACAGGGTGTCGCCGTCGAGCCGCCCTTGCCAGGCCCCGGGTCCATACAGGCTGGCCCAGGCCTGGCCATCGTCCAGAACCAGCAGCTTGCTGAGCACGGGTTGCGCCGGCGCACCATCCACGATCAGCCGGATCGGCGTCCAGGTCTCGCCACGCAGTCGGAACACGCCGGTCATGCCCACCGCCAGCACGCTGCCGTCGCCACGCTGCTGGATGTCCGAATACTCGCCACCGGGCAGCGCCTGCACCTTCTGCGGCACCGCGTCGGCGTCGGCCGCCGCCAGCAGATACACCCCGCGGTTGCTGAGGATCCACACCCGGCCGCTCGCATCCACGAACAGCTGTTTGGCGATGCCGTCCAGCGGCGGGTAGGCGCGCAGCAGCCGGCCCTGCGCGTCGTATCGGCGCAGCGCGCCGACCGAGCCGATGCTCCACAGCGTGCCGTCCGCGGCGCGTTGCAGGCCGATCATCTGCGTGCCGTGGTCGCTGGGCCAGCGCTGGAAGCGGCCATCCTCGCGCAGGCGGTCGACGCCGCCCTCGTTACCGACCAGCAGGTCGCCGCGCTGGGTGCGCTGGATGCTCCAGGTCGGCGCCCGACTGATGCCCTGCGACACATCCCAGTTCTCGATCCAGCCGTAGCCGTTCCAGCGCAGCACGCCTTCGCCATCCATGCTCAGCCACAGGTCGCCGGCCTGGTCGAAGTGCATGGCGACGATGCTGCCATCGGGCAGGCCGTTGCGACGGTCGAAACTGCGCCAGCGTCCCTGTTCCCAGCGCGCCAGGCCCTGGTTGGTCCGCACCAGCACGCGGTGCTGCGGGTCCAGCAGGATCGGCGTGCGCGAGGTCACCAGGGCCGGTCCGTCCAGCCCGGGGGGTGTCTGCTCCTGGAAGCGCGTCGCGCCGGCCTGCAGCCGCATCACCTTGCGACTGCCGACGACCCACAGGTTCCCGTCGCGGTCGCGCACCGCATTGCGCCAGAATTCGGGGGGCAGGCCCTGGGCCTGGTCGTAGCGGGTGGCGCGACCGTCGGCATCGATCCGGCACAAGGCCTTGGCGCAGCCCAGCCACAGTGTGTCGTCGACGACGAACAGGTCGTGGATGTCGGCCAGTTCCGGTTGCCGCGCCAGCGTCGCCGCATCGAACAGGGGTTGCAGTTCCCATCCCTTCGCATCGGCCTTGCGCACCGCGCGCAGCAGGCGGTGGTCGTCCAGCACCACCGTGCCCCAGGCCGGCGCGGCCAGGCGCGGGCGGTTGAGCGGGCGATGCGAGGGCAGGCTGCCGTGCTCCAGCGGCATCCAGCCGGCCGGCGAGCCGTCGTCCACGTAGATCGCATCGAAGGTGGCCACCCACAGCCGCCGCTGGGCGTCCTCGGCGGCATCGGAGATGTAATGGCCGCCGTGGCCCTGCAGCTTCACTTGCTGGAACTGGTCGCCGTCGAAGGCATACAGGCCGCTTTCGCTGCAGACCAGCAGGCTGCCGTCGCGACGCTGCAGCAGACAGGTGCCGGCCAGACCGAGCAGGCCTTGTTCCTGCGCATAGTGCCGCAACGGGATCACCTGGGCCTGTGTCGCCCCGGTGCAGGTCAGTGCCGACAGCAGCAGCCACAGCGGCCCCCACAGGCATCGACCCATGACCGTGCGCATGCGCGCTCAGCCGCCGCTGCACCGCCGTGGGACACGGCGATGGCAGGCACGAGCGGGCGCTGGCAGGCGATAGGGCATGGCGTACGACGAGCGATGGAAGGAAGGACGGACCGCGGCGATCGGCGATCTCCGGGACGGTCGGCGCTGCCGCCGCCCATCCTGGCCCGCCAACGGTAGCCTGCCGTCGGTATCGGCCGCGTCGCGGCGCAGCTTGAGCGCCGGCTAGGCGGTCAGCGCGCGCGCGGCGTTGAAGGCGGCATCGAACAGCCGCTGCACCGGCGCCCCCATCTCGCCGACCAGCACCGCCAGCAGCGCCAGGCCCAGCACCACCGCCACCGGCAGGCCGAGCTGGATCGGGTTCAGCGATGGGGCCGCTTTGGCCAGCGCGCCGAAGGCCAGGTTCACCGCCATCATCGCCACCATGACCGGCAGCGCCAGGGTCACCGCCCCGCGCATGATGCTCATGAAGAAGTTAGGCGCCACCGAGGCCATGGCCTGCGCATCGGGCAGCGCGGTGCCGATCGGCAGCGCCTTGTAGCTGTCCACCAGCAGCGACACCACCGCCAGATGCCCGTTGGCGGTGAAGAACATCATGCCGAAGGCCAGATAGAACCACTGGCCGATCACCGGCGAGTTGACCCCGCGCAGCGGATCGGCCATCTGCGCGAAGCCCAGGCCGGTGCTCTGTGAGACCAGTTCCCCGGCCATCGCCCCGGCCTCGAAGATCATCCGCAGCATGAAGCCCATGCTGGCCCCCACCGCCAGCTCCCGCGCCACGCTGAGCACCACCGCGGCATTGAACCCGTCCCAATCCGGCACCGGCGGCAGGATCGGCGCCAGCGCGATGGCCAGCGTCCCGGCCAGGATCACCCGCACCCGCCCCGGCACCGCCTTGCTCCCGACCATCGGCATCACCGTCAACATCGCCCCGATCCGCAGCATCGTCCACAGCACCGCCCCGATCATCGCGAACGCCCGCGACCCATCGACGACCATTTGCGTGGCGGCATCCATCAGCCCGAGACCCCGTTAACCGCAACAAAAGAACGCCCGGTGGCGCCAGCGCGAAGCCAACGCCCCACCACCATCAATGGCGCCCCGGCCGGCCCCTGACCAACCAAGGACACCGCACGACTGGCAACGACGCCAAAGCCAAAGCTGCGATAGCCGCAGCTGCCGCTTTTGCGGTTGCTGTTGCCGTTGCCGTTGTTTTGCTCTTGCTCCACCGGGTCCCCTCCGCAGCGGCGGAGCTGGCGGGCAAAACCCCCCGAAGGGGGGCGGCGCACAAGGATGTGCGCCGTTTTCGGCCGGGGCAGGATGCCCCGTCCGAAAATCCCGCTAGCGGAGCGGACCCGCGTAGCGGGCGCGAAGGCGGGGTGTGCTTTCTTTTGGTTACTTTTCTTTGCACAAGCAAAGAAAAGTGACTCGCCGCCAGGCGAAAGCTGTTGCTCTTCAACCGAGAAAAGACTCCCAGCAGCAAGGAGGCGAAGCGCAGCCATCCCCGCTACCCAATCAAATGCGGAATACGCTGAAACAGCATCGTCGTGTACTCCACCAGATGCGCCAGCAACATACTCCCCGTCGCAAACAACATCGCCGTCAACGCCACCACCTTCGCGATGAACGCAATGGTCGGCTCATTGAGCTGCGTCGCCGCCTGGAACACACCGATCACCACACCCACCGCCAACATCGCCAGCAACAACGGCCCCGCCACCCACAACACCGTGATCAACCCGCCACGCAACTCCGTCAGCGCCAGTTCCGGACTCATGGCCTCAGACCCCGTTGAAACTGGCAGCCAGCGTGCCGACCGTCAGCACCCAGCCATCGACCAGCACGAACAGCAGAATCTTGAACGGCGCCGAGATCAGCATCGGCGACATCATCATCATGCCCATCGACATCAGCACGCTGGCCACCACCAGATCGATGATCACGAACGGGATGAAGATCAGAAAGCCGATCTCGAACGCCGTCTTCAGCTCGCTGGTCACGAACGAGGCCACCAGCACCTGGAACGGCACCGCATCCGGGCCGCTGTAGGTGCCGTTGCCGGCCATGCCGGCGAAGGTCATCAGGTCGGTCTCGCGCACCTGTGCCAGCATGAACGCGCGCAGCGGCTGCGTGGTCAGCGTCCACGCCGTCTGGAAATCGATCTGGCCGTTGAGATACGGGCTCATGCCCTGGCCCCAGGCCTTTTCCCACACCGGCATCATCACCAGCGCGGTCAGGAACAGCGCCAGGCCCATCAGCACCTGGTTGGACGGTGTCTGCCCGGTGCCCAGCGCCTGCCGCAGCAGGCCGAGCACGATGGTGATGCGGGTGAAGGCGGTCAGCACCAGCAGCAGCGACGGCAGCAGGGTGATGGCCGTCATCAGCAGCAGCGTCTGCAGCGGCAGGCTCACCGGCTGCGCGCCGATCTTGCCGACGTTGACCTCCGGCAGCGAGGGCAGGGTGGGCGCGGCGTTCTGCGGATTCTGCGCGGTCGGCGTGGCGGCGGGCGCCTGCGCGGCCTGCGCCCAGGCAAAGGCGGGCAGCAGGCTCAGCGTCAGCAGGATCAGCAGCAGGCGCAGCCGGCGGGCGTTGCGGTTCCAGAAAAACGGCATGGTCATTTGTCCTTGCGCAGCTTCTGCGCCAGAAGCTGGGCGAAATCGGGAAGCTGCTTGAACGGCTTGATCGAGGGCAGGGTCGGCGCAGGCGCCTGCGGCAGCGGCTCGGGCAGCTGATGCAAGGTGCGTACCCCGCCGGGCGAGACGCCGAGCAGCAGCTGTTCGCCGTTGACCTCGACCACCACCACCCGCTCCTTGGCGCCGACCGCCAGGCTGGCGACCACGCGCAGGCCTTGCGCCGGGCGGAAGCCGCTGCCGGGCAGGCGCTTGAGCACCCAGGCCATGGCCAGGATCAGGCCCAGCACCAGCAGCAGCGCGAACACCGCGCCGAGCAGGCTGGGCGCCGACGGTGCCGCGTTGCCGACGCCCGAGCCGTGCTTGGCGGTCTGCGTGGCGACGGCGAGCAGCAGGCTCACCGCAGTCTCCGGATGCGCTCGCTGGGGCTGACCACGTCGGTCAGGCGCACGCCGAAGCGGTCGTTGATGGTCACCACCTCGCCGTGCGCGATCAGGGTGCCGTTGACGTAGACGTCCAGCGGTTCGCCGGCGCCGCGCTCCAGTTCCACCACCGAACCCTGGTTGAGCTGCAGCAGGTTGCGGATCGGAATGCGGCTGCGGCCGACTTCCAGCGACAGGGTCACCGGCACGTCCAGGATCACGTCCAGGTTCAGGTCGTTGGACTCGGCCATGGCGTCCGGCTGCAGGCTGTCGAACTGGGCCGGCGCCGGCTGGGTGGGATCGGTCTGGGTCATGGCAGGTCTTCCTGGGGAGCGGGGCGGCGGCGCAGCGCGCCGGGGGGATGGGTGGCGGTGATCTTCACCGCGTTCTGGCCGTGCGAGATGCCGAACTCACCGGTGAACACCGGGATGTTCTCCACGCACAGCGGCACCTGCTTGGGCAGGTCGATCGGCAGCACGTCGCCGATCTTCAGCCGGGTCAGCTCGCGCAGGCTCATCTGCTTCTGCGCCAGCACGCTGGAAATGGTGACCTCCGAGCCGAACAGCTGCTCGCGCAGCATGATGTTCCAGCTCTCGTCGCGGTCCACGCGGTCGCTCTGGATGCCGGCGTCGAGCAGTTCGCGGATCGGCTCCAGCATCGAGTACGGCAGGGTCACGTGGATCTCGCCGCCGCCGCCTTCCAGCTCCACGTGGAAGCGGCTGACCACCACGTACTCGCGCGGGGTGACGATGTTGGCGAAGTGCGGGTTGACCTCGGAATTGAGGTACTCGAACTCCACCTCCATCACCGGCGCCCAGGCTTCGGCCAGGTCGGCGAAGGTCTGCTTGAGCATCAGCTGGATCACCCGCATCTCGGTCGGGGTGAACTCGCGGCCCTCGATGCGGGTGGGGTAGCGGCCGTCGCCGCCGAAGAAGTTGTCGACCACGGTGAACACCAGGGTCGGCTCGAACACGATCAGGCCGGTGCCGCGCAGCGGCTTGAACTTGATCAGGTTCAGGTTGCTCGGCACGTACAGCGAGTGCATGTAGTCGTTGAACTTGATCAGGTCGATGCCGCGCACCGACAGGTCGGCCGAGCGCCGGATCAGGTTGAACAGGCCGATCCGCCACAGGCGCGCGAAGCGCTCGTTGACCATCTCCAGGGTCGGCATGCGCCCACGGATGATCCGGTCCTGGCTGGAGAAGTCGTAGTTGCGCGCCTCGCCCGGCTCGGCCGGCGCCGGCTCGGTGTCCACCACGCCCGCGTCGACGCCATGCAGCAGGGCATCGATCTCGTCTTGGGAGAGCAGGTCGGTCATCGCGGCAGCGCCTTTACTGGGTGACGAAGCTGGTGAACAGGAGTTCTTCCACGCACTTCTTGCCGGTCTCGGCGGTCATCAGCTTCTGCGCGTCGGCCAGCGCCGCGGCCTGCAGCTTCTTGCGCCCATCAATGTTGGCGATGTCCTGCGCCTGCACCTGCGAGAACAGCATCAGCAGGTGCGCACGGATCGCCGGGGCGTTCTCGGTGATCAGCTTCAGTTCTTCCGGGTCGCGGGTCATCAGCTGCACTTCCAGCTGCAGGTAATGCGGGCCGTCTTCCGCGCCGCCGTTGAGATTGACCACGAACGCCGGGTCCATCGCGAAGTACTGCGCCGGCTTGGGGATCTCGGCGGTCTTTTCCTCGGCCTTGGCGTGGCCGCCTTCGGGCTTCTTCAGGAAGAAGAACGCGCCGGCACCGCCGCCGCCCAGCACCAGCACCGCCGCGACGACGATGATCAGCAGCTTCTTCTTCGACTTGCCGCCTTCCGGGGCGTCCTTGGCGTCTTTCTTGGATTTGTCGGCGGCTGACACTGAGCGGGCTCCTGAAGGGGGTCTGCCCCTGAGGATGCAATCGCCGTGCCGAAACCGGGCGCCTGGCGCGCCGGGTGTTTGACGGCGCCGCCGCGCGCCATGCCGGCGCGGGCCGAGACCGTTGTGGGAGAGGGGAGCGGACCCAGCGGAGGAGCCTCAACCCCGCCGTATCCTTCCGACGAACGTCGAGGCCGAGACCCGTTCCACTCCCTCGATCGCCGTGAAGGGGCGGTGGCGCGCCCCGGATCGTCAGGCGTAGGCGTCGAGCAGACCGCGCTGGCGCAACACCACTGCCGGAATCCCGACGCTGCCGGACAGGTCGTCGGCGAGCTCGCCGCCGCTGCGGCCGCCGCCCTGCGGCGTGCCCTGCGCATTGGCCTGCTGTTGCTGCGGCTGCTGGCCGACGTCGGCCTGGCCGAGCTGGAAGCCGTGCTGGCCGAGCATGTCGCGCAGGCGCGGCAGGCTGTTCTCGAGGGCCTGACGCACGTCGGCCTGGTTGCTGCTGAAGCTGGCGTTGACCTGGTCGCCGGCCATGTGCAGGCGCACTTCGACCGGGCCGAGCTCGGCCGGATTGAGCTTGATGTGGGCGTGGCCGATCTTCTGGTCGGCCAGCCAGCTGATGCGCGCGCCCAGTTCCTCGTCGAACTGGTTGCCGTGCAGGTTCGGGGTCGGCGTGGGCGAGCC
>NZ_AQOJ01000002.1:0-5605 GCF_000364685.1 Xanthomonas sp. SHU 166 | reverse complement strand
AGCGCCAGCCGCCAGGGCAGTGCCAGCGTCCAGCGCGCCGACGGCGCCAGCGCGAGCAGCAGCGGCAGCCTGGCCCGGGCCGCCGACGGCACGCTCAGCGGCAGCCGCCAGAGCAGCGTCGATGGCACGCAGGGCAGCTACCAGGGCAGCACCAGCGTGCAGGACGGCAGCATCGTCCACACCGGCACCTGCACCGATGCGAGCGGCACCGTGGTGCCGTGCCGGCCGTAGGCGAGGGTGCGGTGTCGGCGGAAGTTCGGGGGCAGGGATGCGCCTGTCCGCGGCCGGCTTCACGGCCCCGTCACGGCCACGACTGGCTGCCGCGGCAGGGCCGGAATCGGCTGTCGTCGGCAAACCGTTGCCAGGCTTAGGTTTTCGTAATTTCACCCATATTTAGCGTTGACGTCGCCGACCGACCCCACTATCTTGGGGTGGTCGGTTCCGGCGGCCCCAAGCCGCGGGATCAAAAGGGAAGCCGGTGCGGCGTGCCAACGCCAACTCCGGCGCTGCCCCGCAGCGGTAATTGGGAACGAACCCGTCATCCGCACTGAGGCGCCCGCCTTGGGAAGCGACGGGCTAGGAACCGGCCACGGCCGTTGCCCATCAGCCCGAAGACCTGCCGACAGCCGCGCGAAGCACACCGCGCGGCGCCGACCGCGCGCTCTCCGGGGGGAGAGGGTCGGTGCAGCGTTGACCGCCCGCAGGCCCGGTGCCTGCGCCGTTTGCAGTCTTCGCGACACCGCCTGCCCACCATTGAACCCGGTCGGACCGCTGCCTGCGAGGGTCGGGCGGCCGCGTGCACTACGCTTGGAGACCTTCATGAGCCAGACCCACAGCCTGCCGGCCACCGCATCCGTCGACGCCGCCGTCGACCCCACGACCGCTGCCGCCACTGCCCAGCCTGAGCCGACGGCCAGCAGCGAGCCGAGCAACGACCAGCGCGCCGTGACCTGGATCGTCAAGGACGGCGGCAACCGCCGCATGGCCTTCGACCGCTCGCGCCTGCAGCGCACCCTGGACCGGATCCACGCCGAGTTCCCGCAGCTGGACGTGAGCGACTACGAGCGCAAGGCCTTCGCCTTCATCGAGAAGAAGGAAAGCCTGTCGGCCGACGACATGGTCGACTACCTGATCCGCGAGGCCGAGTCGCGCGTGGACATCGCCACGCCGGAGTGGGAGTACTTCGCCGCGCGCCTGTACCTGGACCGCCTGTACAAGCGCGCCAGCAAGAACCGTTTCTACGATGCCGGCGAGAAGTACGGCTCCTACGTCGGCCTGCAGGAAAGCCTGGCCGACCGCGGCGTGTACTCGATCGACATCCTCAAGAACTACTCCAAGGACGAACTGGCCGAAGCCGGCCGCATGATCGATCCGGAGCGCGACAAGCTGTTCGCCTACAACGGCCTGTACCTGCTGGCCACGCGTTACCTGGCCACCGACAACTCGCGCAAGGTCTACGAACTGCCGCAGGAGCGCTGGCTGACCATCGCCCTGTACCTGATGCAGGACGAGAAGCCGCGCGAGCGCCGCATGCAGCTGGTCGGCGAGGCCTACTGGGCGCTGTCCAACCTGTACATGACCGTGGCCACGCCGACCCTGGCCAACGCCGGCAAGATCGGCGGGCAGCTGTCGAGCTGCTTCATCGACACCGTCGACGACAGCCTGCAGGGCATCTACGACTCCAACACCGACGTGGCGCGCGTGTCCAAGCACGGCGGCGGCGTCGGCGCCTACCTGGGCTACGTGCGTTCGTCCGGTTCGGCGATCCGCGGCGTGAAGAACTCCAGCGGCGGCGTGGTGCCGTGGATCAAGCAGCTCAACAACACCGCCGTGTCGGTGGACCAGCTCGGCCAGCGCAAGGGCGCCATCGCCGTGTACCTGGACATCTGGCACCGCGACATCGAGGCGTTCCTGGACCTGCGCCTGAACAACGGCGACCAGCGCCTGCGCGCGCACGACGTGTTCACCGCGGTGTGCGTGCCGGACATCTTCATGGAAGCGGTGGAGCGCCGCGGCGAGTGGTACCTGTTCGACCCGCACGAGGTGAAGGAGGTCAAGGGCTGGTACCTGCAGGACTTCTTCGACGAGAAGCGCGGCGAAGGCAGCTTCCGCGCCAAGTACGAGGAAGTGGTGGCCGACGAGCGCATCGGCCGCAAGGTGGTCAAGGCCATCGACATGTTCAAGCGGATCATGGTCAGCCAGCTGGAGACCGGCAACCCGTTCATGTTCTATCGCGACGAAGTCAATCGCATGAACCCGAACAAGCACCAGGGCATGGTCTATTCCAGCAACCTGTGCACCGAGATCCTGCAGAACATGAGCCCGACGCGGGTCATCCAGGAGATGATCAGCGGCGACCAGATCGTCACCACCAAGCAGGCCGGCGACTTCGTCGTGTGCAACCTGTCCTCGGTGAACCTGGGCCGCGCGGTCACCGCGCAGCCGGACCTGCTGTCGCCGGACATCCTGGAGCGGCTGATCCGCGTCCAGGTGCGCATGCTCGATAACGTCATCGACCTCAACGAGCTGCCGGTGCCGCAGGCCACCATCACCAACCAGAAGTACCGCGCGATCGGTCTGGGCACCTTCGGCTGGCACCACCTGCTGGCGCAGAAGGGCATCGACTGGAATTCGCCGGACGCCGAGGCGTACAGCGATTCGCTGTACGAGCGCATCAACTACCTGACCATCCAGGCGAGCCTGGCGCTGGCCAAGGAGAAGGGCGCGTACAAGGTGTTCAAGGGCAGCGACTGGCAGAACGGCGAGTACTTCACCAAGCGCGGCTACGACAGCGCGCAGTGGCAGGAACTGGCCGCGCAGGTGAGCGTGCACGGCGTGCGCAACGCCTGGATGGTGGCGGTGGCGCCGAACATGAGCACCGCGCAGATCGCCGGCTCCACCGCGTCGATCGACCCGATCTACAGCGCGTTCTACTACGAGGAGAAGAAGGACTTCCGCCGTCCGGTGGTGGCGCCGGGGCTGACCGTGGATACCTATCCGTACTACGAGAAGGGCGCCTACAAGGTCGACCAGTTCGCCAGCGTGCGCCAGAACGCGCGCCGCCAGCGCCACGTCGACCAGTCGATCAGCTTCAACTTCTACGTGCCCAGCGGCATCCGCGCCAGCACCCTGCTGGACCTGCACATGACCGCGTGGAAGGAAGGCCTGAAGACCACCTACTACGTGCGTTCCAACGACATCGACATCAGCGAGTGCGAGTGGTGCTCGAGCTGATCGCCGGCGTCTGACGCCCGCGCCGCGCGGCAGGCCGGTCCTGTCGCGCGCGTCCCGCATTCCCGCGCCGCCCGCCGGCGCCGTTCACCCGACTCGACGAAGCACATCCATGGCCATCGCGCTCGACCGCATCAAGATCCTCGAACCGCTGCACCCCAACCGCTCCACCGGCATCATCAACGGCACCACCAGCGGCATCCTCAACTGGAACGACATCCCGTACCCGTCCTTCTACCGGGCGTACAAGGAGCTGTCGACCAACTTCTGGATCCCCGACGAAGTGGACATGAAGGGCGATGCCAAGCAGTACGGGGAGCTGTCGGCGCGCGAGAAGAACGCCTACGACTCGATCATCGGCCTGCTGGCCACGCTGGATTCGCCGCAGACGCGCTTCATCTACAACGTCGCCGAGTACATCACCGACCCGGCCGCGCACGCCAATGCCGCGATCATCGGCCAGCAGGAAGTGATCCACAACGAGAGCTACTCGTACGTGCTGGCCTCGATCGCCGGCCTGGCCGACCAGAACCGCGTGTTCGAGATCGCGCGCACGCATCCGACCATCATCGCGCGCAACCAGCCGATCATGCAGGCCTACGACGACTTCATGCGCGAGAAGACCGCAGAGACCCTGCTGCGCTCGCTGATCCAGTCCTCGATCCTGGAAGGCATCAACTTCTATTCCGGCTTCGCGTATTTCTACAACCTGGTGCGGCAGAACCGCATGACCGGCACCGGCAAGATCATCAGCTTCATCAACCGCGACGAGCTGGCCCACACCAAGTTCATCAGCGAGCTGATCCGCGCCATCATCGGCGAGAACGCCGAGCTGCAGACCAACGAGCTGACCGACTACGTGCATCAGGCCTTCGAGCATGCGATCCGCCTGGAGACCGAGTGGTCCTCGGAAGTGCTCGACGGCATCGAGGGCATCGACGTGGACGAGATGATCCAGTACGTGAAGTACCGCGCCAACAAGATGTCCGGCATGCTCGGCATCGAGAAGCTGTACAGCGGCGCCAGCGACAACGTGATGCCGTGGATCAAGGCCTACGCCGACAACTTCACCGAGACCAAGACCGACTTCTTCGAGATGCGCAACGCCAGCTACAAGAAGACCAACTCGGACAACGGCTTCGACGATCTGTGAGGAGCCGGGATTGGGGAATCGGGATTGGGGATTGGCAAAAGCAAACCCCGCCCTGACGAATCCCGAATCCCCATTCCCGAATCCCCGCCCCATGCACATCCTGCTCGCCTACGCTTCGCTCAGCGGCAACACCCGCGACGTCGCCCGCCGCGTGCATGCGCAGTGCGAGGCCGCCGGGCACGAAGTGACCTGGATCCACACCGACCTGCAGACGCTGCAGGGCGCACTCGGCGATGCGGGGCGTGCGGCGGACTTCGACCTGCATCTGCTCGGCAGTTGGAGCGACAACGCCGGGCGCACGCCGGCGGAGATGAAGTGCTATATCGCCGAGCTGGTCGAGGCGACAGGCAAGGCGATCGAAGTGGCGGCGTTCGGCACCGGCGAGACGCAGTGGGGGCTGGAGTACTACTGCGGTGCAGTCAAGCGCATCGCGCGGTTCTTCGACAGTGTTTATCCATTGCTGGAGATCGAGCAGATGCCGCACGGCGACCGCGACAACGCTGCGATCGACGCGTGGTGCGCGCAGGTGCTGGCGTTGCGCGCGGCGCGCGCGTCGTTGGCAGGCGCAGTGCCGGTGGCCGCTGCCGAGTCCTCTCCCGCGGGCGCGGCTGGCTTCGCTGCGAGGGTGTTGCCGTTGCCTGGCAGCGGCTGACGCCGTCGTCGTTCATCCGTTTCCTGGCATTGCCGGCGTCCCCATCGCACGCCGGGCTTCTTCCGACATCAGACAAGGTTTCGTTCCATGCTCACCACCATCACCGTTTCCAGTGCCGAACAGTTCGCGGATGCGCTCGCCGCGCATCCGCGCGTGCTGGCCGATTTCAACAAAGACAACTGCCCTGGTTGCCGCATGCTCGACAAGTCGCTGGAGCGTTTCGCCGAGGGCGAGAGCGCGCAGGGCGTGACCCTGCTCAAGGTGAAGATGGAAGACGTGGGCGAGGAGTTCTTCCGCGCCCAGGGCCTGCGCCAGACGCCGACGCTGATGCTGTTCCGCCAGGGCGAGGAAGTGGCGCGGGTGCCCGGTTTCGTGCCGCCGGCCAAGATCGACGAAGCGGTGCGCACGCATCTGGGTTGAGTGCTTGCGTTCCTCGTAGGAGTGGCTTTAGCCGCGACTGACTTCACCGAGAGAGCTTATCGCTGCCAAAGCTCACTCGTGCGGCTGCTTGTCCGACGCATAAATCTCAAGCAGCAGCAACAGCAAAGGCTTTCGCCCTTTCGGGCGAG
>NZ_AQOJ01000001.1:0-17327 GCF_000364685.1 Xanthomonas sp. SHU 166 | reverse complement strand
CGACGCCGCACCGGCGGCAGCGGCGAGCCATGACGGCGCGCGCCGCCGCGCCGCAGGGGCGATGGCCGGAACACGCGCCGCAGCCGTCTCCGTGGCGGCGTCCGTGTCCAGCGATGGAGCCGCCGCCGCGTCCGCCTCGGCCTCGACATCCGGCAAGGCCTGTACCGGTGCCACCAGGCGGTAGCCGGTCTTGGCCAGGGTCTCGATGTACACCGGCGCCTCGCCGCGCACGCCGGCCGCGAACGCCTTGCGCAACTGGGTGATGGCCTGCGTCACCACATCGTTGGTCGGCTGCGTGTCCGGCCAGACCTGCGCCAACAGCGCCTCGCGCTCCACCACCTGACCCGGCTGCCCCAGCAACACCCGCAGCACGCCCATCGCCTTGGGCGTGAGCCGTTGCGGCCGGCGCGCGCGCGGGGCGTGCACCTCGCGCAAGGACAGCAGCACCAGGCAATCGCCCACCTGCATCCGTTGCGGAAGCGTCGGTGTGGCGAACGATGAGGAAACCATGTTGGACAACGAAGAACGCCGTGAGGGAGGTGCCGCGAATGCGGCGGCTGCGCGACCACGCGTGGCCCCGTGACAGAGGCCAACGAGCAAACTCGGCAAAACGAGGCAGCGGATGCCGCCAAGCGCGGCTTGTCACTCAATTCTACTCTAGTCATCGCCGCCGCCAACCGCGACGACGCATTCAGGCTCTCTCTCCGCCGACGAAATTCACATAATCGCTCCATGACTGCGCGCCCCTGGGCGCGCTTTTTTTACGCCACGTTCACGTCTTCATGTGGCGTGTGACGCTGAGCCCAATCAGTCGCGACACCACCAAGGCGATGTACATCACGCCGGCGAACTGTTCGATCATCACCAGCGCGCGGGCGAACGGCTGCACTGGCACGACATCGCTCAGGCCCACGCCCGAGAGCACGCTGAAGCTCAGATACAGCAATTCCATCCAGGTCCGCGGCGAGGCCGCGTCCACGGCCGCGGTGAAGCTGCCCGGCAGCCATTGCTGGCACACCGCGAAGACGAACGCGAAGGCCCAGGCCAGCAGCGTGAAGGTGGCGCCGGCCGCATAGAGCTCGTCGCGAGTGACCACGTGGTCCTGCAACATGTAGGCGATCAGGCTGCCGGCGGTATAGAAGTACAGCAGGCTTTCCAGCAATTGCGCCCAGGCGGTCATCGCCGGATTGCCGAGCAACGCCGCGGCGATCGACAGCGCC
This sequence comes from Xanthomonas sp. SHU 166, assembly GCF_000364685.1. Lineage (NCBI taxonomy): Bacteria > Pseudomonadati > Pseudomonadota > Gammaproteobacteria > Lysobacterales > Lysobacteraceae > Xanthomonas > Xanthomonas sp. SHU 166. Next base: position 16,107 of record NZ_AQOJ01000001.1, on the reverse strand, counting down.
ACCGACGGCAGCGCCAGGCAACAGGCGATCCACAGCGCCGAGGGTCCGCGGTTGACCACCCACAACGCCAGCGCCAGCACCACGATGCCGAAGGCGCCGAACAGCGCGCGCCCGGCCGCGGTGTCCTCCATCCAGGGATACAGCAGCACGCCCAGCAGTTGCACCGCGAGCAACAGCGCGGACGGATGGCGACGCAGCGCGAACGCATAGCGCAGCATGAGACATTCCCTGTGGCGACCAGCGCGCATCATAGACGCGCGCGATCATGACGCCGTCGTCATGATCGCGGCGCACGCCGCACACCCACGCACGGCCAGGTTCATGTCGGCAGTGGCGGCGGCGTCCTGCGGCGCCGACCGCCGTGCGCTCACTCGGCGCGGTACACCTGCGCGCCAGCCGCCAGGAACTGCGCCGACTTCTCGGCCATGCCGGCCTGCAGCGCCGCTTCCGCGTCGACCCCGTGCTCGGCGGCGTAGTCGCGCACGTCCTGGGTGATCTTCATCGAGCAGAAGTGCGGTCCGCACATCGAACAGAAATGCGCCAGCTTGTGCGCGTCCTTGGGCAGGGTCTCGTCGTGGAACTCGCGCGCCTTCTCCGGATCCAGGCCGAGATGGAACTGGTCGTCCCAGCGGAACTCGAAGCGCGCCTTGGACAAGGCGTTGTCGCGCACCTGCGCGCCGGGATGGCCCTTGGCCAGGTCCGCGGCGTGCGCGGCGATCTTGTAGGCCATGATGCCGTCGCGCACGTCGGCGCGGTTGGGCAGGCCCAGATGCTCCTTGGGCGTGACGTAGCACAGCATCGCGGTGCCGAACCAGCCGATCATCGCCGCACCGATCGCCGAGGTGATGTGGTCGTAGCCGGGCGCGATGTCGGTGGTCAGCGGCCCCAGCGTGTAGAACGGCGCCTCGCCGCACTCGCGCAGTTGCTTGTCCATGTTCTCCTTGATCAATTGCATCGGCACGTGGCCGGGGCCCTCGATCATGGTCTGCACGTCGTGCTTCCAGGCGAGCCTGGTCAGTTCGCCCAGCGTTTCCAGTTCGCCGAACTGGGCGGCGTCGTTGGCGTCGGCGATGCAACCCGGGCGCAAGCCGTCGCCGAGCGAAAAGGCCACGTCGTAGGCCTTCATGATCTCGCAGATGTCCTCGAAGTGGGTGTAGAGGAAGTTCTCGCGATGATGCGCCAGGCACCACTTGGCCAGGATCGAGCCGCCGCGCGAGACGATGCCGGTGACGCGCTTGGCGGTCAGCGGGACGTAGCGCAGCAGCACGCCGGCATGGATGGTGAAGTAGTCCACGCCCTGTTCGGCCTGCTCGATCAGGGTGTCGCGGAAGATCTCCCAGGTCAGTTCCTCGGCGCGGCCATCCACCTTCTCCAGCGCCTGGTAGATCGGCACGGTGCCGATCGGCACCGGCGAGTTGCGCACGATCCATTCGCGGGTCTCGTGGATGTGCTTGCCGGTGGACAGGTCCATCACCGTGTCCCCGCCCCAGCGGATCGCCCACACCAGTTTTTCCACTTCCTCGGCGATGCCGGAACTGACCGCGCTGTTGCCGATGTTGGCGTTGATCTTGGTCAGGAAGTTGCGGCCGATGATCATCGGCTCGCTTTCCGGATGGTTGATGTTGCACGGCAGGATGGCGCGTCCGCGGGCGATCTCGTCGCGCACGAACTCGGGCGTGATCTGCCGCGGGATGGCGGCACCGAACGCTTCGCCGGGATGCTGCGCGCGCAGTTGCGCATCGCGCAGATCCTGCAGGCGCTGGTTCTCCCGAATCGCCACGAACTCCATTTCCGGGGTGACGATGCCGCGCCGTGCGTAGTGCATCTGGGTGACGTTGGCGCCGTCGCGGGCGCGTCGCGGCAGACGCCGTGCCGGGAAGCGCACCGCCTGCAGGCGCGCATCGTCCTCGCGCGCGCGCCCGAACTGCGAACTGAGCCCGGCCAGCGCCACGCTGTCGCCGCGCTCGGCGATCCAGGCGGCGCGCAGCGGCGCCAGGCCGGCGCCGAGATCGATCCGCGCCTGCGGGTCGGTGTACGGCCCGGACGTGTCGTAGACGGTGATCGGGGCATTTTCCTCGCCGCCGAACACGGTGGGCGTGCGGGTCAGCGCGATCTCGCGCATCGGCACCTGCAGATCGGCGCGCGAGCCCGGCACGAAGATCTTGCGCGAACCGGGGATCGGGCGGGTCACCGCCGCGGACAAGGTGTCGGTCTGCTGCTGCAGCGGATTGGGTACGGCGTTCATCGGCGTTCGTCCTGGTTCAAGTGACCCGCAGGGGAAGCGGGACGGGTGCGAGCGGACTCGCATCTCGGACGAAGCGGCGGCGCGGGCCCGCCCCGGACGCGCACGCGCCCGCAGCGGACTTGCGAAGCTTCCCTACGCCGGTATCAACCGGATCAGGTTCGAAGGGACTGTCTCAACCGCGGCCTGCGCCGACGGTACCCCCGCTTCTACGGCTATTAGACCCGTTTCCGCCGCTCGCCGCCAACCGATGCGGCTGAACGCCGGCACAGCCGCCGCGCGCATGTGTCAGCGCCGCCACACGCGGCGGCGCCGGCGACAAACCGCGGCCACGTGGCCCGCCTAGCCTGCGCGCACAAGAATCAGAGCTCTCTCTCATCGCCGCCGGCACTGCCGGCGGCATTTTTTTTGCCAACGCGCGCGCCGGCTCATTCCAGCATGTAGGCCACGCGCAAGCCGCCCCAGTGGCGCCCGCGGACATGCACCGGCACCGACAGGTCGAACAGGATCTGCCCGGTATCGCGCCGATACACCTGCAGCAGATAGGGCTCGGTGTGGCGGCCGACATTGCGGCCGACCCGGTCGGCGAAGATGCGCTTGCTGCGGTTGCCGACCAGGTCGCGCGCGCGGTCGCCACTGAGCGGCTGGCTGAAGCGCAGATTGTGGGTCGGCACATAACCGTCGACGTTCGCGCAGATCGCGAACACGATCCACGGATGCGCGGCCAGCAGCGGCTCCTGCAGCGGCGGCAACAACTCGTCGCACAACGCATCGAATGCGGTGCGGTACTTGGGCGGGTCGATGCCGGGGATCGGCACGTACTCGGTGGAGAACAGCGCCTCCTCGCCGATGCGCCCACGCATCAGCGCTGCCTCGAAGGCCAGGTCGACGCTGACCGCAGCGGCCTGGGCCAGATCGCGCACGCGCGCATGCCGTGGCTGGCGCATCGGATCGGCGGGCAGCCGGAACAGATTCACGCAGTCGTGCAGGGTGTCGCTGCCCGCGGCCAGGTCGGCGCTGCGCTGCACCACCTGCGCGGCGTGCTGCAGATTGCTGCGGCTGAGCCCGACCACGTGCTCGATGGCACGGTCGATGCCACCGATCTCTTCGCTCTGCGTGGCGATGCGGCCGGCCACCGCCTCCATCGCCGCACTGGCGCGGCCGAGCAACGCGCCGATGCCGCCCAGCACCTGCTCGGTGCGCTGCGCCGAGGCCGCACTGTCCTGCAGCGCGGTGCCGGTCTCGCCGATGATGCTGCGCACGTCGCGTGCCGCGGTGGCAGCGCGTTCGGCGAGTTGCCGGATTTCGGTGGCGACCACCGCGAAACCGCGCCCGGCCGGGCCGGCATGCACCGCTTCGATGCTGGCGTTGATCGAGAGGATGTTGGTCTGGAATGCGACCGCATCGATCACCTCGATGACCTGGTTGGCGCGTGCCGAACGCCGCGCCACCTCCTGCATCGCCTGGCCGAGGATGCGTGCCGCCTCCACACCCTGGCGGGCGCTGTCGTCGGCGCTGGCCGCCACTGCGATCACCGCGCGCAGGTCGCGGTCCGTCTCGTGCAGGCTCTGCAGCAATTGCCGGGTGGTGGCGAGCACTGTCTGCAGCGCATCGAGCTGGGTCTGCGATTGCCGCGCCAGTTCGTCGTTCTCGGCGACCACGTGCGGCACGTCGGCGGCGATCTGCAGCGACAGCGCCACCGCCTGGCGGATCGCCTCGGCCAGGTTGCCGAAGCCGGCCGACAGGCGCCGTCCCGGCATCGCCTCGGCCTCCTGCGCCGACAGCGGCGTCTGCAGCCCCAGATCCAGATCGCAGCCGGTCAGCCGCTCGCCGACCCGATCCAGCAGCGTCTGCGCCACCACCCCCTCCTGGATCCGCTGCGCCAGCGCCTGCAGCGCCGGGCTGGTCGCACCCTGCGGCTGGCCCTCGGCGAGCAGCGCGACGTCGCGCAACAGTGCCGCGGTTTCCGGATGCGGCAGCGACAGCAGCCAGCCTTGGCCGCCACGATCGCGGTCGCGCTGGTAGCGCACGCGGCGCGCGGGATCGCCCCCCGGCGCCTGCCAACTGCCTTCGCTGTCGACCAGGGCGGACAGCGGCAAGCCCCAGACCGCCTCGCTGGCGGCGCCGAGCAGCGTTTCGGCCGGGACGCCCAGCAGGTCCAGGGCGGCACGGTTGGCGGCACTCACGCGACCGTCGGGCTCCAGCCGCAACAGCGCGATCGGGGCATCCGGCAAACCGGCAATGGGCGTGGCGTCGGCATCGGGACTGCGTGAGAACAAGGCCATCGGCGTCTTCCTCAGTGCTGCGGCCATGGTATCGGCTCCTGCCGCGCCCTCGCAGCGACACACGCTCCAACCGGGATCACCATCATGCAAGGGATGCGCATCGGCAGACCTGCCGACGACACGACCATGACGTCGTCTTCGCGAACATTGCTGACTTGCAGCCCGACCGACCCGTCCTGGGCGCCAAGCGCACGGTGTTGCGCGACCTCGCCTCGCAATGACAGCGCGATGCGGCAGGCGACAGCGCCGGCACCCGGTGCCCGCTGCCGGCGCCGCACGCTGTCTCGCCGCCGCTTGCCGTGCGTGCGTGTCGCCAGCGGCGGCGCCCCATCCATTCCACGACTGGAGACGCTCCACCATGGTGTTCCGCATTTCCATCGCCTTGGTGGCGCTGCTGGTCCTGATCGCCGGCGTTGCCCCCGGCCCCTTCAATGACGTGGTGCAGACCGCGCTGACCGACGTGATCCGCAGTGCCGGCTGGCTGTACCTGCTGATCGTGTTCCTGACCCTGAGCTTCCTGCTGTACCTGGCGTTCGGCCGCTTCGGCAACCTGCGCATCGGCGGCGAAGACGCCGAGCCGGATTTCTCGCGCGGGAGCTGGCTGTCGATGTTGTTCGCCGCCGGCATGGGCATCGGCCTGGTGTTCTGGGGTGCGGCCGAGCCGATCTCGCATTTCCTCAAGCCGCCGGAAGGGCTGGCGCCGGAGAGCATGCAGGCGGCACGCGCATCGATGCGCTACGCCTTCTTCCACTGGGGCCTGCATCCCTGGGCGGTGTATGCGCTGATCGGACTGGCGATGGCCTGGTTCCAGTACAACCGCAACGGCCGCGGTCTGATCAGCGACATCCTGCAGCCGGTCATCGGCCGCCATCACCGCGGCTGGATCGGGCAGTGCGTGAACATCGCCGCGGTGGTCGCCACCGCGGTCGGCGTGGCGACCACCCTGGGCTTCGGCACCATCCAGATCGCCGCCGGCGTGCAGCGCGTGTTCGGCGTGTACGCCGGGGTGCCGTTGCAGTTGACGGTGATCGGCGTGGCCTTCGTGCTGTACATGCTGTCCACCAGCACCGGTGTGGAACGCGGCATCAAGTGGCTGTCCAACATCAACCTGGCGCTGGCGGCACTGCTGCTGGCCGCGGTGCTGGTGCTCGGCCCCACCGGCTTCATCTTCGACACCTTCACCACCACGCTGGGCGCCTACCTCAATCAACTGGTGACGATGAGCCTGCGCATGTCGCCGTTCTCCGGCGACCGCTGGGTGGCCGACTGGACCATCTTCTACTGGGCCTGGTGGATCGCCTGGGCGCCGTTCGTCGGCGCGTTCATCGCCCGCGTCTCGCGCGGCCGCAGCGTGCGCGAATTCGTCGTCGGCGTGGTGCTGGCGCCGACCCTGCTCGGCTTCCTGTGGTTCTCGGTGTTCGGCGGTACCGCGCTGTGGTCGCAGCTGTTCGGCCACGTGGACATGCTGCAGGCGCTGCACAACGGCTACGAGAGGGTGCTGTTCACCCTGTTCGACAGCCTGCCGGGGTCGCCGCTGCTGTCGAGCGTGGCGTTGTTGCTGCTGATGATCTTCTTCGTCAGTTCCGCCGATTCGGCGGTGCTGGTGCTGGCCAGCATGTCCACCGACGAGGCCGGCGACCCGCCGCTGGCGCGCAAGCTGGTGTGGGGCGTGGCGGTGGCGCTGATCGCCGCGGTGCTGTTGCTGGCCGGCGGCCTGGATGCGCTGCAGGGCGTGATCACCATCGCGGCGCTGCCGTTCGCCTTGCTGATGGTGCTGGTGATCGTGTCGCTGTACCGCGTGCTCGATGCCGAGTCCAACCGCCAACGCCGCCAGGCGCAACGCGCCAGGCACATGATCGAGGCCTGGATCGCGCGCGAACAGGCGGCGCGGGACGACGCAGACGCGGCGGCGCCCCGCGCACAGGAATGAACGCCCCCGCCAGCGGCCGGCCTCAGTAGCCGGCGGCCTGCCCGTCCTTGCGGCTTTCCGACGCGCCGTAGTACACGCCGCTGTCCGGATCGCGCGCGATCGCCTGGTAACCGCCGTACGGCCCGTCGGCGAAGATCACCCGATGGCCCTTACGCATCAGTTCGCGGATGGTGTCGTAGGCGAAGCCGGTTTCCAGGTTCAGCTCGCCGCCGTCGCGCATCGCCGTGGCCTGCCCGGTCGGCTCGGTGGAGCCGTCGTGCTGGATCCGCGGCGCGTCGCCGGCCTCCTGCAGGTTCATGTGGAAATCGATCAGGTTCATCAGGATCTGCACGTGGCCCTGCGGCTGCATCGCCCCGCCCATCACGCCGAAGCTCAGCCACGGCTTGCCGTCCTTGGTCACGAACGCGGGGATGATGGTCTGGAACGGACGCTTGCCCGGCGCGTAGCCGTTGGGATGGTCCTTCTGCAGCACGAACATCTCGCCGCGGTCCTGCAGGATGAAGCCCAGCCCCAGCGGCGCCATGCCGCTGCCCATGCCGCGGTAGTTGGACTGGATCAGCGACACCATCATGCCGTCGGCATCGGCGACGGTCAGGTAGATGGTGTCGCCCTCTTCCAACTGCTTCGGCGTGCCCGGCTGCACTTCCTTCAGCGCGCGGTCCATCGAGATCAGCGCACGCCGCTGCGCGGCGTAGTCCTTGGAGATCAGCCGCGCCAGCGGCGCCGGCTGGAACGCCGGGTCGGCGTAGAAGCGCGCACGATCGGCGAAAGCCAGCTTCTTCGCTTCGGTGAACAGGTGCACGTGCTCGGCCGAGCCGAACGGGATCCTGGAGAAGTCGTAGCCCTCCAGGATGTTGAGCATCTGCAGCGCGGCGATGCCCTGGCTGTTGGGCGGCAGTTCCCACACGTCGTAGCCGCGGTAGTTGGTGGACACCGGCTCGACCCATTCGCCGTGGTGGCTGGCCAGATCCTCGTAGCGCAGGAAGCCGCCGTTGGCCTTGAAGTAGGCATCGATGGTGCGCGCGATCGGGCCCTTGTAGAACGCGTCGCGGCCGCCGTCGGCGATCTGCTGCAGGGTGTTGGCCAGGTTCGGGTTCTTCCACAGCTCGCCCTTGCGCGGGGCGTGGCCGTCGATGGTGAACTGCTCCTTGAAGCCTGGGTACTGCGACAGCCGCGGCACCGAGCGATCCCAGTAGTAGGCGATGGTCTCGGCCACCGGATGGCCGTCGCGGGCGTAGCGGATCGCCGGCGCCAGGTTCTGCGCCATCGTCCTGCGCCCGAAACGTTCGTGCAGCGCGAACCAGCCGTCGACCGCACCGGGCACCGAGACCGGCAGCGGACCGGTGGCCGGGATCTCCTTCAACCCGCGGCGCTGGAACTCGGCCAGGGTCAGCGCCTTCGGCGAACGGCCGGAGCCGTTGTAACCGTACAGCTTCTGCGTCTTCGGATCCCAGACGATGGCGAACAGGTCGCCGCCGACGCCGTTGCCGGTCGGCTCCATCAGCCCCAGCGCGGCATTGGCGGCGATCGCCGCATCCACCGCCGAGCCGCCCTCACGCATGGTCTCCAGTGCGATCTGCGTGGCCAGCGGCTGCGAGGTGGCGGCCATGGCGTGCGGGGCGATCACTTCCGAGCGCGTGGCGAACGGCTGGCCGGTGATGCGGTCGGCGGCCTGCGCCGGCACCGACGTCGCCAGTGCCAGCGCGAGCGCCAGACGCGCCAGGGAAGGAAGCGAAACGGACATGCGCGGCTCTCCGGAGAACAGGGGACGCCCACCGTACCCGAGTGCGGCGGGTGCCGCCGCGCAGGCGCTCACATCGCACCATCGCAAAGGCCGGATTTCCGCGCAATTGGCGCCATTCGTCGCCTGCGCCACCTCCGTTTCATGCGTAACCATGCAGTGCTGGCGCGGCTTTCGGCACATTCGCCCGCGGAGGCCCGCAACACAGTTGACAGTCGCGCAAAGCCCATGGTTATCTCGCTGCATGTTGCAGCGCCACACCCGCCCGAAGTCGACCCGCCAGCCCGCCGCGTTGCGCGCGGACGCTGCTGCGTCGCTCCTCGTACTCGTGCTTATTACCTCGCCCACAAGTGCGGGACGAACCGGCGTGTAAGCGACAAGCAGCCAGGATTCGATCAGACCCCGCACCGGCAACGGCGCGGGGTTTTTCGTTTCAGTGACCACGAATGCAAGACCCCTCTCCACTCCAACACCGTTCAAGGACATCCGCACAATGACCAGTTCCGCCCAGCCCACCACCAAGATCGCCATCGTCGGTTACGGCAGCCAGGGCCGCGCGCACGCGCTGAACCTGCGCGAGTCCGGCTTCGACGTCACCATCGGCCTGCGTGCCGGCGGCCCGACCGAAGCCAAGGCGCAGGCCGACGGCTTCGTGGTGAAGAGCCCCGCCGAGGCGGTCAAGGACGCCGACCTGGTCGCGGTGCTGACCCCGGACATGGTGCAGAAGAAGCTGTACGAAGAAGTGCTGGCGCCGAACATGAAGCAGGGCGCCTGCCTGCTGTTCGCGCACGGCCTGAACGTGCACTTCGACATGATCAAGCCGCGCGCCGACCTGGACGTGGTGCTGGTCGCGCCGAAGGGCCCGGGCGCGCTGGTGCGTCGCGAGTACGAGATCGGCCGCGGCGTGCCGTGCATCTGGGCGGTGTACCAGGACAAGAGCGGCAAGGCCGAGCAGTTCGCGCTGGAGTACGCCGCCGGCCTGGGCGGCGCGCGCGCCAACCTGATCAAGACCACCTTCAAGGAAGAGACCGAGACCGATCTGTTCGGCGAGCAGGCGGTGCTGTGCGGCGGCGCCTCGTCGCTGGTGCAGGCCGGCTTCGAAGTGCTGGTGGAAGCCGGCTACCAGCCGGAAATCGCCTACTACGAAGTGCTGCACGAACTGAAGCTGATCGTCGACCTGTTCTACGAAGGCGGCATCACCCGCATGCTCGAGTTCGTCTCCGAGACCGCGCAGTACGGCGACTACGTCAGCGGCCCGCGGGTGATCGACGCGGCGACCAAGGAGCGCATGCGCGACGTGCTGACCGACATCCAGAACGGCACCTTCACCAAGAACTGGGTGGCCGAATACGACGCCGGCCTGCCGAACTACAAGAAGTTCAAGCAGGCCGATCTGGACCACCCCATCGAAACGGTCGGCAAGCAGCTGCGCGCCAAGATGGTGTGGCTCAACGGCGACGCCGCTGCCGCACCGGCCGCCGGCGGCACCAAGGCCGCGTAATCCGCGGCTCCCCCACCCGCTTCCACCGAAAGGTCGCCACCGTATGAACTCCTCCGCTCACGGCACGCCCCGCAACGGCGCGCGCTGGCTGACGCAGGCCCTGGAAGCCGAAGGCGTGGACACGCTGTTCGGCTATCCGGGCGGCACCATCATGCCGTTCTACGACGCGCTGGTAGACAGCCAGCTCAAGCACATCCTGGTCCGCCACGAACAGGGCGCGGCGCTGGCCGCCAACGGCTACGCCCGCGCCAGCGGACGGGTCGGCGTGTGCGTCGCCACGTCCGGCCCGGGCGCATCCAACCTGGTCACCGGCATCGCCGATGCGATGCTCGACTCGGTGCCGATGATCTGCCTGACCGGGCAGGTCGCCACGCCGCTGCTGGGCACCGACGCGTTCCAGGAACTGGACGTGTTCGGCCTGACCCTGCCGATCGTCAAGCACAGCTTCCTGGTGCGGCACGTGGACGACCTGCCGCAGGTGCTGCGCGACGCGTTCCGCATCGCCCGCGAAGGGCGGCCGGGGCCGGTGCTGATCGACCTGCCCAAGGACGTGCAGCTGGCCGATGCCGCGCATCTGCCGGCGCACGTGCCGGCGGCGGTGCCGACCCCGCCGGCGCCGCAGGACGCGGTGCTGGCCGAGGCGCTGGCGGCGATCGCCGGCGCCGAGAAGCCGGTGATCTACGGCGGCGGCGGCATCGCCCTGGGCGATGCGGTGGACGCGTTCCGCGCGTTCGTCGAAGCCACCCGCATCCCCACCGTGCTGACCCTGCGCGGCCTGGGCGCATTGCCGCACGCGCACCCGCATTACCTGGGCATGCTCGGCATGCACGGCACCCGCGCCGCCAACATGGCGGTGCAGGAGTCGGATCTGCTGATCGTGGTCGGCGCGCGCTTCGATGACCGTGCCACCGGCAAGCTGGCCGAGTTCGCGCCGTTCGCGCGGGTCATCCACCTGGACGCCGACGCCTGCGAGATCTCCAAGCTGCGCCAGGCCGACATCGCCGTGCCCGGCGACGTGGCGCAGGCGCTGCGTGCGCTGGCCGCGGCGACCAGCACCTGCGAGGCCTGGCACGCCCGCTGCGTCGGCCATCGCGAGAAGTTCGGCGCGCGCTACGACGCGCCCGGGCAGGACATCTATGCGCCCGGCCTGCTGAAGCGGCTGAGCGAACTGGCCCCGGCCGACACCGTGATCGCCTGCGACGTCGGCCAGCACCAGATGTGGGTCGCCCAGCACTGCCGCTTCAACCACCCGCGCAATCACCTGACCAGCGGCGCGCTGGGCACCATGGGCTTCGGCCTGCCCGCGGCGATGGGCGCGCAGTTCGCCTGCCCCGACCGCACCGTGGTGCTGGTCAGCGGCGACGGCAGCTTCATGATGAACGTGCAGGAGCTGGTCACCATCGCCCGCTGCAAGCTGCCGGTGAAGATCGTGCTGCTGGACAACAGCTCGTTGGGCATGGTGCGGCAGTGGCAGGAACTGTTCTTCGCCGAGCGCTACAGCGAGATCGACCTGTCCGACAACCCGGATTTCGCCGCGCTGGCGCAGGTGTTCGGCATCCCGGCTAAGCGCATCACCGCGCGCGGCCAGGTCGACGACGCGCTGGCCGAGCTGCTGGCGCAGCCGGGCCCGGCGCTGCTGCACGTGGCCATCGACGCGCGCGCCAACGTGTGGCCGCTGGTGCCGCCGAATACCGCCAACAGCACCATGCTGGAAAGCAATCCCGCTGCCCAGCGCCAGGAGACGACACATGCGTTACCAGCTTGACCTGGTGCTGAAACCGATCGACGGCGCCCTGCTGCGCGCGATCGGCATGGCCGAACGCCGCGGCTTCGCGCCGATCTCGATCAGCGGCGCACCGGTGGCCGAGGACGCCGGCCGCTGGCACCTGCAACTGGTGGTGGACGGCAACCGCCCCGGCGAGACCTTGCGCCTGCAGATGGAGAAGGTCTACGACTGCGAATCGGTGCGCGTGACCGCGCTGGATGGGGTGGTATGAGGCGGTCGGGACCCGGGGCCCGGGACTCGGGACCCGTGGCGGTCGCCGCGGACGTCAGGCGCAGCGCGAGACGCGCGAAAGCCAGGACTGCGCGGAGGTGTCTTCTTCCATGGGGGTCTCTTCTCCGGGAACCCGCTGTTCCCGGGTCACGGGTCCCGGGCCCCGGGTCCCGACCGCATGTCTAACATCCCCGCCCCGCAGGAGCCGGACGTAGGCCACGTCGCCGTCAGCGTGGCCGACGTGCTGGCCGCGCAGGCGCGGCTGCGCCGCTATCTGCCGCCGACACCGGTGCATTACGCCGAGCGCTTCGGCGTCTGGCTGAAACTGGAAAACCTGCAGCGCACCGGTTCCTACAAGGTCCGCGGCGCGCTCAATGCGTTGCTGGCCGGGCTGGAACGCGGCGACGAGCGCGCGGTGATCTGCGCCTCCGCCGGCAATCACGCGCAAGGCGTGGCCTGGGCCGCGCACCGCCTGGGCGTGCAGGCCATCACGGTGATGCCGCATGGCGCGCCGCAGACCAAGATCGCCGGCGTCGCGCACTGGGGCGCCACCGTGCGCCAGCACGGCAACAGCTACGACGAGGCCTTCGCCTTCGCCCGCGAACTGGCCGAGCAGAACGGCTACCGCTTCCTGTCCGCCTTCGACGACCCGGACGTGATCGCCGGCCAGGGCACGGTCGGCATCGAGCTGGCCGCGCACGCCCCGGACGTGGTGATCGTGCCGATCGGCGGCGGCGGCCTGGCCTCCGGCGTGGCCCTGGCGCTGCGCTCGCAGGGCGTGCGCGTGGTCGGCGCCCAGGTCGAAGGCGTGGACTCGATGGCGCGGGCGATCCGCGGCGACGTCCGCGCCGTGGATCCGGTGCCCACCCTGGCCGACGGCGTCAAGGTTAAAATCCCCGGGTTCATCACCCGCCGGCTGTGCGCCAGCCTGCTCGACGACGTGGTGATCGTGCGCGAGGCGGAACTGCGCGAAACGCTGGTCCGCCTGGCGCTGGAGGAGCACGTCATCGCCGAGGGCGCCGGCGCGCTGGCCCTGGCGGCCGGGCGCCGCGTCGCCGGCAAGCGCAAGTGCGCGGTGGTGTCCGGCGGCAACATCGACGCCGGCGTGCTGGCGACGCTGCTGTCGGAGGTGCGCCCGCGCCCGCCGCGCAAGCCGCGCCGCCGCAGCGCCGAGCGACTTCGTAGCCAACGTCCCGCCCCGCCCGTTCCTGCCCGCATCGCCGCGTCCCCGCATCCCCATCCGCAAGCCACCGCCGCCGTAGAGGAACCCATCTGGTGAACACTTCCGTTTCTTCCCAGACCCCCCGCATCCGCATTTTCGACACCACCCTGCGCGACGGCGAGCAATCCCCCGGCTGCAGCATGACCCCGCCGCAGAAGCTGGTGATGGCGCGCGCCCTGGCCGAGCTGGGCGTGGACATCATCGAGACCGGCTTCCCGGCCAGCTCGCAGTCCGACCGCGAGGCGATGGCGCTGATCGGCCGCGAAGTGCGCGGCCCGACCCTGGCGGTGCTGTCGCGCTGCCTGGCCGCCGACATCGAGACCTCGGCGCGGGCGCTGGAAGCGGCGGCCAATCCGCGCCTGCACGTGTTCCTGTCGACCAGCCCGCTGCACCGCGAGCACAAGCTGCGCATGACCCGCGAGCAGGTGCTGGAGTCTGTGCGCAAGCACGTGGCGCTGGCGCGCCAATACGTGGACGACGTGGAGTTCTCGGCCGAGGACGCCACCCGCACCGAAGAGGATTTCCTGGCCGAGGTCGCCAGCGTGGCGATCGCCGCCGGCGCCACCACCATCAACCTGCCCGACACGGTCGGCTTCACCACCCCGGAAGAGATCCGCGGCATGTTCGCGCGGATCATCGCCAGCGTCCCCGGCGCCGACCGGGTGGTATTCAGCGCGCACTGCCACAACGACCTGGGCCTGGCCGTGGCCAACTCGCTGGCCGCGGTGGAAGGCGGCGCGCGGCAGGTGGAATGCGCCATCAACGGCATCGGCGAGCGCGCCGGCAACTGCGCGCTGGAAGAGATCGCGATGGCGCTGAAGGTGCGCAACGCGTTCTACGAACTGGACACCGCGATCCACACCCCGCGCATCGTCGCCACCTCGCAGTTGCTGCAGCGCCTGGTCGGCATGCCGGTGCAGCGCAACAAGGCGATCGTCGGCGGCAACGCCTTCGCCCACGAGTCGGGCATCCACCAGCACGGCATGCTGCGCCACCGCGGCACCTACGAGATCATGCGCCCGGAAGACGTGGGCTGGGAGTCCTCGCAGATGGTGCTGGGCCGCCACAGCGGCCGCGCCGCGGTCGAGCAGCGCCTGCGTGCGCTGGGCTACGTGCTGGACGAGGCCGAACTGAACATCGCCTTCGACGCATTCAAGGCGCTGTGCGAACAGCAGCGCGTGGTCAACGACGCCGACCTGCAGGCGATGATGCAGGACGCGCCGGAGAGCCAGGGCTACCGCCTGTCGTCGATGACCGTCAGCGACCGTGGCCAGCGCGCCAGCGCGCAGGTCGAGCTGTCCGATCCGGACGGCCAGCGTGTCAGCGAGCGCGCCGAGGGCGACGGCCCGGTGGACGCCCTGTTCGCCGCGCTGTCGGCCGCCACCGGCGTGCAACTGGTGCTGGACAGCTACCAGGTACACAGCGTCGGCATCGGCGCCGACGCGCGCGGCGAGGCCAACCTCAGCGTGCGCCACGGCGAGGTCGAATACGACGGCACCGGCACCAGCCGCGACATCATCGAGGCCAGCGCGCTGGCCTGGCTGGACGTGGCCAACCGCGTGCTGCGCCAGCGCCAGGGCGCGCCGGCCGCGGCCGACGCGCTGGCCTGAGCGGCCACAGCGCGGTCATCGTCCTCGTGCACGCTCGCCTTCGCTCCCCTTCCCCGCCCAGCTTTCCTGCCAGGTAGTTCCGCAATGTCCGCTACTCCCCGCACCCTGTACGACAAGCTGTGGGACGCGCACGTCGTCGTCCCCGAAAGCGCCGCCGCCCCGGCGGTGCTGTACATCGACCTGCACCTGATCCACGAAGTGACCTCGCCGCAGGCCTTCACCGAACTCAAGACGCGCGGCCTGGCGCCGCGCCGGCCCGACCGCACCAAGGCGACGATGGACCATTCCACGCCGACCCTGCCGCGCGGCGCCGACGGCAAGCTGCCGTACTACACCCCGGCCTCCGAGGCGCAGGTGGACATGCTCGCGCGCAACTGCGCCGACTACGGCATCGAACTGTTCGACATGGGCTCGGACAACCGCGGCATCGTCCACGTGATCGCGCCGGAACAGGGCTTTACCCAGCCCGGCATGACCATCGTCTGCGGCGACAGCCACACCTCCACGCATGGCGCGTTCGGCGCGCTGGCGTTCGGCATCGGCACCAGCGAAGTCGGCCACGTGCTGGCCACCCAGTGCCTGCTGCAGCGCAAGGCCAGGACCATGGCGATCACCGTCGACGGGCCGCTGGCACCGGGCGTGGGCGCCAAGGACGTGATCCTGCACATCATCGGCGTGATCGGGGTCAACGGCGGCACCGGCCACGTGCTGGAATACCGCGGCTCCACCATCGAAGCGATGGACATGGAGCAGCGCATGACCCTGTGCAACATGTCGATCGAGGCCGGCGCGCGCGCCGGCATGATCGCGCCGGACCAGGTCACCTTCGACTGGGTCGCCAGCACCCCGCGCGGCCCCAAGGGCGCCGACTTCGACGCCGCCGTGCAGCGCTGG
Source organism: Xanthomonas sp. SHU 166 (assembly GCF_000364685.1). Taxonomy (NCBI): domain Bacteria; kingdom Pseudomonadati; phylum Pseudomonadota; class Gammaproteobacteria; order Lysobacterales; family Lysobacteraceae; genus Xanthomonas; species Xanthomonas sp. SHU 166. The sequence goes on along the minus strand of NZ_AQOJ01000001.1, from coordinate 686 downwards.
TCGCAGCTGCGCAGCGATCCCGGCGCGCGCTTCGACGCCGAGGTGCGCATCGACGCGCGCGACATCCGCCCGACCCTGACCTGGGGCACCCACCCCGGCACCGCGATCGCGGTGGACGTGCCGATCCCGGCCGCGCAGGATCCGGCGGCGCAGAAGGGCCTGCACTACATGCACCTGGAAGCCGGGCACGCGCTGATCGGCACGCCGGTGGACGTGGTGTTCGTCGGCTCCTGCACCAACGGCCGGCTCAGCGACATGCGCGAAGTGGCGCAGGTGCTGCGCGGCCGCAAGGTGGCGCCGCACGTGCGCATGCTGGTGGTGCCGGGCTCGGAGATCGTCAAGCGCCAGGCCGAGGCCGAGGGCATCCACGAGGTGGTGCGCGCGGCCGGTGCGGAATGGCGCGAATCCGGCTGCTCGATGTGCATCGCCATGAACGGCGACCTGGTGGCGCCGGGGCAACTGGCGGTGAGCACCAGCAACCGCAATTTCGAGGGCCGCCAGGGCCCGGGGTCGCGCACCCTGCTGGCCTCGCCGCTGACCGCGGCCTGGGCCGCGGTGAACGGCCAGGTCAGCGATCCGCGCGCGCTGTTCGCGGAGGTCGCGTGATGGCGCCGCACATCGCCGCGTTCGCGGCCACGCTGACCTTCGTCGCCACCACCACCCGCGCCTTCGCGCACCGCCACCAG